>CAZCUO010000122.1:0-2865 GCA_964502135.1 uncultured bacterium | reverse complement strand
GAGATCCCAATATTCTTTATCAACAATTGCAATATCAGTAGAATAATCTTCAACCTCACCTATTTTAATCTTTTTAACCCTTTCTCCCAATGCCTTTCTAAAGTTATTATATATCTTCTCATTAACATAGATGCAAGAAGGAGTTATACAAGCTCTTGGATATTTAAAGCTTTCTATTACACCATCAACAGCAGCTTCAATATCAGCATCTTCTTCTATAATTATAGCAGCTCCATGAGAAACAAAGTTTATCATTTCTTGTGGAATCTCAAGATTTTTTAAATCAATTTCTGTGCCTTTTGATTTTAAATCTTTTAATAATGGATAATAAGCTATTCTTTTAGGAGTTTCAGGAGAACCCATAACAACAAAAAATCCTCCATATTCTTTGCAAGCAATAAACAACTTATGTCCAAATTCCGGCTTTTGTTTTGTGTTATATGTTATAAATTCTACTGGAAGTCCAAGAGCATAAGCAATTTCTGCGAACTCGAACCCAGAGAATGGCTCTTTTGAATCACCTTTTATTATACAGCTACAATTTCCTAAAATCGCTTCATAAGGAACATATTGCTGAACTTCAGGTGTAGTTACAGAGGTTGCAGAAATCACAATACCTTTTCCAGGATTATTTCTTAAGTTTTTTCTTGAAGATTTTGCTATATATTCTCCCATTCTTCTTCTACTTTCTTCTACATTTTTTATTGGAAAACCTCCTGCTCTTGCAACATAAATATCATAATCATTTAAATCATATAACTCTTCCCCTAATCTTTCAAGCCTTTTTTCTCTTTCCATTCTCTCTAAAGAATTCCAAGAGTGGTACAATTCCTTTGCCCCTCCTATAGCTGAAGAGACATCGAAAAGAGAAATATCTGGAAAATATGCGATTGTTTCGCGTGTCAAATAATGCAAAACAGGGATTAACTCATCTTTTTCAATTCTTTTTCCTCTTATAAAATTTGGAAATATTTTTGAATCGTTCATGTTCATTCCTTAATTAATTAAAATAAAAACAAAAAATCAAATCTCCGAAATGCATGTAAATACTTGAGACGGAAGTTTTACCTTATATTTTTCTCCCTCTTTCACAAACCATTCCTTTCTGCATATATCTTTTAGTTTTCTTGAACCATCTTCTTCCACGATTTTTGCATAATCTCCGGGCAGATAATTTATTATAGGCATTGCTTCTCTCCCATATACTGTTATTGCAATCTCGTGCCAAGGTTGAGGATCGCTTTCATTTTCTATTTTTGTTACAAGCCAATAACCTCTTGGTATCTTTATATCACTAAAGAAATTAACCCCATCATTTCTTTTTCCTCTTGTTTTATGCATATCTCCATTTCCACCATCAAAATATCCCCAACACTGTGCAGAACCGTAACCATTTATTATTTTTTTTACTTCATACTCTTCATATAATATTTCTGCAAGTTCTCTTGGTGTAGGTGCTCCGCCAACAAATATAATCTTATCTTTCAAAGCATCTTTCAACTTTCCTTCACTTTCCATATCTATCTGTAGCAAACTTTCAAGAGAGATTCCTTTTGGTCCAATTGGAGCACCAAATAACAATTCTGGATTAATCTCTTCAATTTCTTTTATCAAATACTGGGGGTTTATCTTTCCAATCATATGTTTATATATTGGTGTGCATCTTAACCTTTTCAAACCGATTTCTGCAACAGTTCCTACTGGATGTGATTCTCCTGGCCAATGAATTAATCCTATCATCCCTTCTTTGTAATAATCTCCTAAACTTTCTTTTAATCCAGCAGTAACTAATAGATAAGCCACTTCTTCATCAACTGGAGAATAAGGAATATATGCTGGTTTTCCTGTAGAACCTCCTGAAGCCTTTACCATGCTTTCTATCTTTCCTTTTATCCACCAGTCATTATATTTTCCGCTTCTCAAATCAGAGTTTGTTACTGGTGGAAGTTTTTTGATATCCTCTGGGCTACAGATAGCATCTTGTACCCAAGACCTTAAGCTTCTTCCACTTTTTCCAGTTATTCTTTCATATTTTTCTCTATATTTATCACAAAATTCTACAGCATATAGTACATTTGGTTGTAAGAGCGCTTCATCTACACTTTCATTCCCATCTTTTTGCAAATTAATTATTTCTTCAACTATTTCATCTTCATATCTTCTTATCAAGCTTAGATACTCTCTTTCATCTTCTGGTATTCTTTCTCCTAATCTTTCTGTCAAGATATAATCTACTAAGTTCGGAGGTCTTCCAGTCTTTTCTATCAAATAATCTAAATTCTTCATATTTATTACCTATAAATAACAAATTTTAAATACTTTATTCAACTTGCAATTTATCAAAGATTATCAAGCATGTAGAGGTTATATTGTTATATCTAGCGCGTTGATTCTTTTTTAATCCTATTTCTCCAGTTGTAGTCATCCCAAAAAGTATAGAATTCTTAGGCATAATATTTAAAGCGTTTTCAATTTCATTTTTTACCTTTTCTTTCATTAAAAATCTTCTAACACAGCAATTAAAGTTTAACACCAATACGATGTTTTTATCTTCATGCTCTTTTTTTGCTTCCTTTATTGCATTATAAGTAGAATTTATTGTTTTTTCCTCGTCATATTTTCCTATAACAAAAGATGTATTCTCTAATAATTTTATAGATCCTGTAAGCCTCTTCTCATCCGGGGCTGATGTAAAGGGAGGACTAACCCTTGGGTATATGTTTCCGGTATGATCCAAAGTGCATATAGGTGTTATTATTGTATAAAAAAACGGATTTTTTAGAAATTCATTTTTTTCTATACCTATTAGTCTACAATACTCATCGATTGCTGGCTTATTATTAATTTCTTCAATCGTTCTACCAT
>CAZCUO010000121.1:0-6610 GCA_964502135.1 uncultured bacterium | reverse complement strand
AAAATATTTTATTATAAAAATTCGCTTTCATCAAAATTTTTATTATCAAATAGCAAAATTTGACATATGAAAGTATTTATGATAATTTAATTCCTAAATTAAAAGGAGGTTAGAATGGCAGCATTAATAGGTGGAGTAGTGGCGATTGCGATAGGGATTTTACTTGCAGTACCAGGACCACTTGGAAAAGCAACTTTATGGTTTATAGGCGGTGGAATAGTTGTATTTCTAATTCTTGGAGGAATAATAGCAATTGCAGCAGGAATAAGTGATATAAAAGACAAAATAGAAGAAAGAAAAGAAAAAGAAAAAGAAGAAAAGAAAGAAGAAGAGAAAAAAGAAAGTTAATCTTCTAAAACAATATTTATAAGTTTTTTTTCTATATATATTTTTTTAATTATTTTTTTGCCTTCAATATATTTCTTAAATCTTTCGTTTTTACATATAATTTCAAAAATTTCCTCAACTCCAATATTTGAAGGTATCTCTATATTGCCCCTTATTTTCCCATTTATTTGAACACCAATATTTATTTTTGCCTTTTCTTCTTCTATTTCTTCATATTCCGGCCATTTTTCTTTAAATAAAAATGTTTTTTCTCCGATATTTTCCCATAATTCTTCACATATATGAGGAACAAAAGGATATAGAATTTTAATAAATTTTTTCCATGAATTAATTAGTAATTCTTTTGAAACTTTTTTTTCTGCAACAATTTTATTCAAAAAGTTAAAAAATTCCATCATTTTTGCAATTGCAGTATTAAACTGGTATTCTTTTTCAATATCTTCTGTTACACCTTTAATTGTTTTGTTTATCATAATTTTCAATTCTTTATCTTTTTCGTTATTCATTTCTTGATAATTTTTTATATCTTGATGAATACGCCAAATCTTGTTTAAAAATCTCCAACAACCTTCTATTCCCTTTTCACTCCATTCAAGGTCAACTTCAGGAGGGGCTGCAAAAAGTATAAATAATCTAAGTGTATCTGCTCCATATTTTTTAATAATGTCATCTGGATCAACAACATTACCTTTTGATTTTGACATTTTTGCTCCATCTTTTATAACCATACCTTGACATAGTAGATTTTCAAATGGTTCCTCAAAATCAACATATCCAAGGTCCTTCAAAACTTTAACAAAAAATCTACTATAAAGTAAATGTAAAATAGCATGTTCAATTCCACCTATATATTGATCAACTGGCATCCAGTAATTGACTTCACTTTTATCAAATGGTTTTTCTTTTATATCTCCTGAAGCATATCTTAAAAAGTACCAAGAAGAATCAACAAATGTATCCATTGTATCTGTTTCCCTTTTTGCTTTGCCTCCACAAATAGGACATTTACAGTTTAAAAATTCAGTAACATATTTTAATGGTGATTCTCCTTTTCCTGTAATTTTCACATTTTCAGGAAGTGTAACTGGCAAATCATTTTCAGGAACAGGATTGATCCCACATTTATCACAGTAAATCATCGGAATTGGAGTACCCCAGTATCTCTGTCTTGATATGCACCAGTCCTTCAATCTATAATAAACCTTTTTTCTCCCTTTATTTATTTTTTCAAGGTATTTTCTAACTTCTTCTTTCCCTTTTTCGCTATCAAGCCCATCAAAAATACCAGAATTTACCATAATTCCAGGCCCTTCATAAGCCTTTTCAATTTTATCGGGTACCTCATTCCATTCAGGATTTTTAATAACAATCTTTATAGGTAAATTATATTTTTGGGCAAATTCAAAATCTCTTTGATCATGGGCAGGGACACTCATAATGGCACCTGTTCCATATTCCATTAAAACATAATTACCAATCCAAATAGGTATTTTTTCTTCTGTTACAGGATGTATAGCAAAAATTCCAGTATTTATTCCCTCTTTTTCCATACTAATCATATCCTGAACGGTCAAACTTATTTTTTTAATTTTCTCTATAAATTTTTTAATTTTTCCTTCCCTATCAAATAAATTTATAATTTTCTCAACTAATGGATGGTATGGAGAAAGAACAAGATATGTAACTCCCATCAAAGTATCACTTCTTGTAGTAAACACAGTTAAATTTTCTTTAATCTCTGGGACATAAAAATCTATTTCACATCCTTCACTTTTTCCAATCCAATTTTTCTGCATTATAATTACTCTTTCCGGCCAATTTTTTATTCCAGAAAAATCAAGTAATCTTTCAGCATAATCAGTAATTTTAATAAACCATTGGTCTAAAACTTTACTCTCAACTATTTCATTACATCTCCAACATCTTCCACCTATTACTTGCTCATTTGCAAGAACTGTTTGACATGATGGACACCAATTTGCAGGAGATTTTTTCCTATAAACAAGGCCTTTTTTATAAAATTGAATGAAAAAAAACTGATTCCATTTATAATAATCTGGCTCACATGTAATAACTTCTCTCTCCCAACAATAAGAAATCCCAAGTCTTTTTAATTGTTTTCTTATTGTTTCAATATTTCTATATGTCCAGTCCTTTGGATGTATATTTTGCTTTATTGCTGCATTTTCTGCAGGAAGACCGAAAGCATCATATCCAATTGGATGTAGAATATTATAACCATTCATAACTTTATATCTGGCAACCACATCTCCTATTGTATAATTTCTAACATGTCCCATATGAATTTGTGCAGAGGTATAAGGAAACATTTCAAGTATATAAAATTTCTTTTTATTTGTATCATATTTTGCTCTATATATTTCGTTTTTTTCCCATCTTTTTTGCCATTTAATTTCTATTTCTTCGGGTTTATATTTTTCCATATTTTTCTCCTATTTTTCTAAGTATTTTGATATTCTTTTTATCCTCTTTCAAACTCAATTTAGGTGTTTCAATTATAAACGGTAAATTACCAAAATATATATCTTTAATTATATTTTCAAATCCAACTTTCCCAATTTTTCCTTTACCTATATGTTCATGTCTATCTATTCTTGAACCAATGGGTGTCTTTGAATCATTTGCATGAATTAATAAAATATAACTTAAATCAACAAATTTTTCAATATCCTTTTTTACATTCTCAAAATCTTTCAAATTATAACCAGATTGGAAGGCATGAGCAGTATCAAAACATATACCAAAATTACTATTCAATTTTTCAAGAATATAAGAAAGTTGTTTAAAATTATATCCAAGAGAAGTTCCCTGACCCGCAGTATTTTCTATTAAAATTTTAATACCTGTATTTAGAAAATTTTTCAATATACTAACTACATTTTTCAATCCCTTTTCTTCTGTTATTCCTTTATAAAATCCAGGATGTAATATATAATATTCAGCTCCTATTCTTATACTTTCTTCAATCTCTTCTTTAAGAAAATTAATAATTTTTGCTTTTATTTTCTCATTTTCTTCTGCAATATTCAAAATATATGGCATGTGAACAACAATAGGATGTATTTCCCTTTTTCTTATTTCTTCTTTAAATTTATCAATTTCCTGTTCATCTCTATATTTCCTTTTCCATCTTCTTGGATTTGAAAGGAAAATTTGAAAACAGTTACATTCAAGATAATCGCAATATTCAACAGTTTTCAATAATCCTCCACCTATCCAAAGATGTGCACCTATTTTCATAAAAAAATTTTATCTTTAAAAAAATCTTAAGTCAAAAATTTGACATAAAAATTTAAAATGATATATTAAAAGTTTAAAAAAGGAGGAGAAAAATGAAAATAGGAATTCAAGATGCATTATTGCCAGGAAAAAATTTAAGAGAAAAATTTGAAATAGCCAAAAGTATTGGTTTTAAAGGTATTGAAGTTTGGGGAAGACCATTTCTTGAAGATGAAGAAATAATAAAAGAATATAAAAAAGTTTCTAAAGATACAGGAATTAATATTTCAAGTATCTGTGCCGGATATAGGAATTTTCTACTTGAACCAGAACCTGAAAATAGAAGAAAATCAAGAGAAGATATAAAAAGATTGCTTGAAATAGGTAAAGAACTTGGCGCTATTGGTTTAATTCTTGTTCCAATTTTTGGGCCTCCTAAAATTACAGATTTAACCCCTTATAAAAATGCTTATGAACTTGAAAAAGAACTTTTACTTTCACAATTACCTGAAATTGTTGAAAAGGCAGAAGAAACTGAATGTTGTATTTTACTTGAACCACTTAATAGATATGAAACACATTTTTTAAATAGATTGGAACAAGCAGTTGAATACTGTGAAAAAATAAATAGTAAATATTTAAAAATCATGGCTGATTTCTTCCATATGAATATTGAAGAAGCAAATATATATGAATCTATAAAAAAAGCAAACAAATGGATTTCTCATATCCATCTTGCAGACAGTAATAGAATTTTACCTGGAATGGGACATACTGATTTTAAAAGTGGATTTAAAGCACTCAAAGAAATTGGATATCAAAATTATATGATACTTGAATGTGGTATTCCTGAACCAAAGGTAGAAAATTTGAAGAAAAGTTTAAATTTCATGGAAGATATTTTAGAAAAAATTTAAAGAAGGAGGAGAAATGGAAATAAAAATTGGATTTATTGGTTGTGGTGGAATTGCAAATGCTCATATGAATGCTTTGTCAAAAATAGAAGGAGTGAAATTTGTAGGTATGTGTGATGTTGAAGAAAGTAAAGCAAAAGCAGCGAGTGAAAAATTTGGTGGTAAAGTTTATACTGATTATAAGAAAATGCTTGAAGAAGTAGAAATGGATGCATGTTACATATGTCTTCCTCCATTTGCTCACGAAGGACAAGAAGAATTATGTATTGAAAAAAATATTCCTTTTCTTGTTGAAAAACCTATCCACTTAAATAAAAATAAAGCAAAAAAAATAGTTGAAAAAATAAAAGAAAAAAATTTAATAACCGCAGTTGGATATCAGGATAGGTATCAAGATATAATCTCCTATATAAAACCATTTTTCTCACAAAACCAACTTGGATTTTTTACTGGCTGGTGGGTTGAAGGAATTCCACAAGTTTACTGGTGGAGTAGGAAAGAAATGTCTGGAGGTCAAATAGTAGAACAAACAACGCATATTTTTGATATGGCAAGATATCTTGTTGGGGAACCGCTTGAGGTTTTTACTGTTAAGAGAATTGGTTTAATTAAAGATGTTGAAAATTATAATATTGAAGATGCTTCTGCTGTTAGTATCTATTTTGAAAATGGAGTTTTTGGTGTAATATTTTCAGGATGTTTTTTAAAAACAGGAGCAAAAGTTGGTCATGATTTTTATTTTAAGGATAAAATTATTGAATATTATGAAAGACAAAAAGTTAAAATAAATTATGGAAACAAAATTGAAGAAATTTACGAAACAGGGGATTTGCTTTTAAAAGAAGACACTGCATTTATTGAAGCGGTAAAAACAAAAAACCAATCTTTAATTAAATCATCATATGAAGATGCTTATAAATCCCTTGTTTTCACTTTATGTGCAAATGAATCAATAGAGAAAAACAAAATAGTTAAAGTGAAATATTAAAAGGGAGCCAAAAATGATAAAAATTGGAATTATTGGAGCAGGTGGTATTTCCCAAGTTGCTCATATTCCAAATTTTCAAAAAATAGAAGATGTAAAAGTTGAGGCAATATGTGACATAAATGAAGAGAAATTAAAATATGTTGCAGAAAAGTTTGATATTCCTAAGAAATTTACTGATTGGGAAAAAATGCTTGAAGAAGACCTTGACGCAGTTTGTATATGTTCTCCAAATGTTTATCATGCAATTCAATCAATTAAAGCAATGGAAAATGGCAAACATGTATTATGTGAAAAACCTATATGTTTAACTGTAAATGAGGCAGAAGATATATTTAACACAGTAGAGAAAACAAAAAAAATATTTATGGGTGCTTTCCCAAGAAGATTTCTTGGAGAAACAGTTGTTTTAAAGAAACTGATTGATGATGGATTTTTTGGAGAAATTTATTATTTAAAAGCAAGTTATTTAAGAAGAAGAGGGATACCTGGACTTGGAACATGGTTTACAAGTAAAAAACTTGCAGGTGGTGGACCAATGATGGATGTTGGAGTTCATGTAATTGATCAAGTAATTTATCTTTCAGGACTTTTAGAACCAGAAATTATTATTGGTGCAACTTTTGAAAAATTTAAAGATAGAGCAGTTGATGGTGGTTGGCCTCCAATTGATACAAGAAAAGAAGATAAACCAATAGGTAAAATGGATGTAGAAGATTTGGCAACTGGTTTTGTTAAATTTAAAAATGGAGCAGTTTTATTTGTAGAAGCAAGTTGGGCTGGTAATTCTGAAGTTGGACTAAAAGGTAGTTTATTTGGAACAAAAGCAGGTGCCCAATTTCCAGATCCAATTGACTCTAAAAATCCTTTAAGAATATATACAGAAACAAATGGAATAATAAATGATATTATTCCTGAAATCCCTAAAATTGTTTTTGGTGCAACTTTTGAGAAATTCAAAGATAAAGCAGTTGATGGTGGTTGGCCTCCAATTGATACAAGAAAAGGTGATAAACCAATAGGTAAAATGGAAGTTGAAGATTTAGCAAGTGGTTTTGTTAAATTTAAAAATGGAGCAGTTTTGTTCGTAGAAGCAAGTTGGGCTGGTAATTCTGAAGTTGGA
>CAZCUO010000120.1:0-7955 GCA_964502135.1 uncultured bacterium | reverse complement strand
CTTTATTTTAACTAAATTATTTTTGAGGAAACAATATATTTTTGACGAGATTATTTTTGAGGAATACTGAAAATTTGACATATTTGAAAATAACATGATAAAATTTTTTATAAAGGAGGAGAAAAATGAAAGTTTTAAAATATTTTTTATCGGTAATTATAATTATTAGTTTAGTTGGATGTGTATGTCCTAAAGTAAAAAAGAAATTTGTGGAAGAAGAAAGGAAGGAAGAAGAGAAAAAGCCAGAGATAGTGAGTATAGTAAAACCTGAAGAAAAACCAAAAGTAGAAGAAAGACCAGATGAAGGCAAAGCAACAAAAGAGGAAGTTGAAAAAGCAATAAAAGGAGAAGAAATACCCGTCCCAGAGATACCCAAAGGGAAGAAGTTTGTAAAGCCCGAGGAAATTAGCGAAGAATTGGCTTTAATTTTTAAAAATATTTATTTTGATTTTGATAAATATGACATAAGACCAGATGCTGCAGAAACACTTAAAAAAATAGGAGAATATATGTTAAAGCATCCTGATATAAAAATTCTAATTGAAGGACATTGTGATGAAAGAGGAACAAGAGAATATAATCTTGTTTTAGGAGAACAGAGAGCATTAAGTTCAAGAAGATATCTTATTGTTATGGGAGTTTCTCCTAAAAGAATGTATACAGTCAGTTATGGTGAAGATATGCCAGCAGATCCAAGAAGTAATGAAGAAGCATGGGCAAAAAATAGGAGATGTGAATTTAAAATAGAAGTTGAAAAATGAAAAAATTTATAATACTTTTACCTTCTATTTCCCTCCTTATTTTTTCAGGATGTGTTGATATTGCTACAAAGGATGACATAGATATTGTTAAAGAAAAAGTAAGTAATGTTGAAGATGATTTTTATGCGACTGTAAAACAGATTGCTGAAAGATTTCAAAATATTGAAAATGATTATAATCAAAAAATAACAAATCTTAATAATAATTTAAAAGAACTAAGTGATAGAATTTTAGTTTTGAATAATGAAATTAATTCATTAAAAGAAGAAATAAAAGTGATGAAAGGAAAAATAGAGGAATTGAAATTTGTGTATGATGAAAAGTTGAAAAAAATGAGTGATGAGAATACAGAAAAAAATATTGAAACAAAGAGAGATATAGAAGGTTTAAAAAAGGCGTATAATGATTTAATAACAACAATTTCAAATTTGAATAAAAATTTTACTTCTGTTCAAACAGATATAATAAATTTAAGAGATTTACAGATGAAAATAGTTGAAAGTTATAAAGATTTACCCCAGAGAATTGAAAAAATAGAAAAAAAGATTGATGAGAGTAATCAAATTATACTTGAAGAACTGACAAAACATGAAAGTGAAATATATCAAATAAAAAAAGAAATTTCAGCAAAAGAAAAAGAAGAAAAACCTTTAAAATCAACATTGAAAACAGAAAAAGAAAGATATTATATAGTTCAGAAAGGTGATTATTTAACAAAAATTGCTCAAAAATTTAATACATCAGTCAGTGAAATTAAAAAATTAAATAATTTAAAATCTGATACAGTTTATCCAGGTCAGAAACTTCTAATTCCATAAAACTCTCGCCCCCAGCCGGACTCGAACCGGCGCTACCACCTTGAAAGAGTGGTGACCTAGACCGCTAGTCGATGGGGGCAACAATCATAACTAAAATTATATTATAACAAATTTTGAAATTTTTGTCAATATAATTTAAAATGTTCTTAAGGAGAAAAAAATGGATCAATGGGAAGCAATTATAAAAGTTTTAATTTCAGGTATATTGAGTGGAGCAATTGGATTTGAAAGGGAAAAACATGGAAGAGAAGCAGGTTTAAGAACTATGATTCTCGTTGGTATGGGAACAACAATAATTCTAATTTCATCTTTTCAAGTTTATTATATATTTTCAAATATACAAAATCCATTGTTACGACTTGACCCTGCAAGAATTGCATATGGGGTTATAACTGGTATTGGATTTCTTGGTGCTGGTGTAATCATAAAAGACCAAAGAAGAATAAGGGGACTTACAACTGCTGCTTGTTTATGGTTTGTGACTTCTATTTCTCTTGCAGTTGGTGTTGGTCTTTACATTTTTTCAGTAGTTTTAACATTGATTTCACTATTAATTCTTTATTTTTTAAAAATTGTTGAGAAAAAGGTACCTATTGATGAATACGGAATTCTTTCAATTAAAATTAGGGATGACATGGAGTTAAAAAATAATATAGTGAATTTGATTGAAAAAGAAAATTTTAAGATTTTATCAATGGGTATTGAAAGGAAAAAAGAAGAAAGAACTTTAGATTTAACCTTTACAATTAGATACAGGAAACCTCAAAGACCTGAGATTATTTTTGAAAAAATATCTGAAATTGAGGGAGTGAAGAGTATAAAATTAGAATAAATGAAATTAAAAAAGAATTTTCACTCCAAATGTTAGAAGAGAGACAATTATTCCTGCTATTAAAATTCCGCCAATTACGCCAATAATAAAATTTTTAAATTTTAACTGGAATATGACTGATGCTATTGTTCCAGTCCATGCTCCTGTCATAGGTAAAGGTATTCCAACAAAAATTAAAAGCCCAATAGTTTCATATGTTTCAATAATTTTTGATTTTTTTTTCGTTCTATTTATCAACCATTTATTAAATCTCTTACCATATTTGTATCTATCAAAAAATTTTAAAATTTTTTCAAGAAAGAAATATAATGGGATGACAGGAAAAATATTTCCAATTATTGAAATGAGAAATACTATAGGGAAAGGGATTGAATGTCTTATACCATAAGGAATTGCACCTCTTAATTCAGATATAGGTGATATTGCAAGAATAAATGTAATCAAAATATCTTTCATTCCTCCCATCCTTCTTTACCTATTAATGGAACAAATTGACAGCCACCAAGGTTTATTTTTTCAATTTCTTTGCCTCTTTTTATTACAAGAATTAAATCCTGAAAAAATCTATCACCAATTGGCATAATCAATCTACCTTCATTTTCGCTTAACTGGGCTAACAAAGTTTCAGGAATTTTAGGACCTGCTGCAGTAACAATAATTCTATCATAAGGACTGTATTCTTCCCATCCAAGTGTGCCATCACCAATTTTTATTTTTACATTATATCCGAGTTTTTTTAATAAACTTTCTGCCTTTTTTGCAAGAGATTCAATCCTTTCAACAGAATAAACCTCACATCCAATTTCAGCAAGTATTGCTGCTTGATAACCACTTCCTGTCCCAATTTCAAGAACTTTTTCATATCCTTTTAGTTTTAATGCTTCTGTCATCAAAGCCACTATATATGGCTGACTTATTGTTTGTCCTTCTCCTATTGAAAGAGGGGAATCAATATATGCGTATTTCTTTAAATCCTCAGGAACAAATTCTTCTCTCGGAACTTTTAAAAAGGCAGAAATCACCTTTTTATCTTTTATACCTCTTGCAATTATCTGTTCTTCAACCATTTTCCTTCTCAACTCTTCCATTTTGACTTTAATAATGAGGGATAAAGTATAAATAAAATCATTCTGAAAAATCTATAAGTATCTTTAATTGGTTTTATTTTACTCTTTTCTTTATTATAAATTGTTTTAATTGGAATTGATTTTATTTTAAACCTTTGCCAAGCACTTTTTATTAATATTTCGGATTCTGTCTCAAAATGAGAAGTATATAACTTTACTTTTCTTAAAACATCAATTTTTATTAACCTAAACCCGCATTGTGTATCAGGAATCCATTGAAAAGAAAGTAATGATAATAAAACTGACATTGATAGATTTGTAATTTTTCTTATTAAGGGCATTTTTTCTGAGAAAATATTTCTTTTACCTATCCAAATATCAACTTCTTTTTTCTTTCTATATTTTTCAACAAATTTTATCGCCTCTTCTGGTAAATGCTGGCCATCTCCATCCATAGTTATTACTGCTTTGAAATTATTTTTCAATGCAAAATCAAAGCCATTTTTTAATGCCTCGCCTTTGCCTTTACAAAATTCATGTGAAATAACAAAGACCCCTTCTTTTAAAGCAATGTCTTTTGATTTATCTTTTGAACCATCATCAATAACAAGAATATTTTTAAAATCTTTTTTTAGTTCCCTTAAAATATTTCCTATTGTTTTTTCTTCATTATGGACTGGAATTATGACTAAAATATCTTCGTTCATTTTTTATAAATTTTTTTAAGTAATTCATTTTTTTTAAATCTGGGTCAATTTTAAAAATCCTTTCAACTTCTTTTTTAGCAAGTTCTAACAATTCAACATCTTTATAAATATCACCTATTTTTAAAGGTAAAATTCCATGTTGTCTTGTTCCTAAAAGGTCACCCGGACCTCTTAAATTAAAATCAAGTTCAGAAATGTCAAATCCAGTTTCTTTTTCTATGAAATTACTTAATCTTTCACTAATCTCTTCATTTTCATTATAAACAATCAAAAAACAATATCCTACTTCACCACTTCTTCCAACCCTACCTCTTAATTGATGTAATTGAGCCAGCCCAAATCTTTCTGCTTGTTCAATTACTATAAATGATAAATCAGGTATATCTATTCCCGTCTCTATAACTGTTGTTGAGATAAGCAGTTTTACCTCTCTTTCTCTTAATTTTTTTAAAACTTCTTCCTGTTTTTCTCTTTCCATTCTACCATGTAAAAGACCAATTTTAACATCAAAAAATTTTTCTTTTAATTCTTTATATTTTTCTTCTACTGATTCAATATTATCTTTTTCCTTTATTGCTGGTGTAACAATAAATCCAATTTTATTTTGGGAGATTAAAAATTTTATAAAGGAATAAACTTTGTCTCTATCCTTTTTTGAAAACATATAAGTTATTACCTGTCTTTCTCCTTTGGGAATTTCACCAAGTATTGAAAAATCCATATTTCCAAAAATTGTTAAAGCAAGTGTTCTTGGAATAGGTGTGGCACTCAATGAAATATAATGAACATCTTTACTTTTTTCTTTTAATAATTCCTGATGTTTTACACCAAATTTATGCTGTTCATCTATAATTACAATCTTTAAATTTTTAAAATTGATTTTTTCATTTAAAACAGCATGGGTTCCAATAATAATATTTATTTTACCATTTTCTATATCATTTATTATTTTAAATTTTTTTTCAACTTTTCCTGTTAAAAGAGAGACATTTATTCCTTGACTTAATAAAAATTCATTCCAGTTTAAATAATGTTGTTGAGCAAGAATTTCTGTAGGACATAAAAAAACACCTTGATATCCCATCTTACCAAATAACCATAAAACAAAAATCGCTACAATTGTTTTTCCTGATCCAACTTCTCCATAAATTAATCTTCTTACTAATTTCCCTTTTTTTAAATCTTTTATTATTTCTTCCATTACTTCCTTTTGATTTTCTGTGAGTTTAAATGGTAAAGATTTTTCAAATTCTTCTATAACATTTTCATCAATTTTATAAATTTTTTCAACAGTTTTCATTTCTATATTTTTTTTCCAGAAAAGATTAAGTTGAAAAATAAAAAATTCTCTAAAAACTAAGTAATTTCTTGCTTTTTCAAGATTAATTTCAGATAGTGGAAAATGTATATTTAAGAGAGCATGTCTTATATTGGAAATATTTAGAGCAAGCCGTCTTGGTAGTGGCAATATTTCTTCAGGATACTCTTTGAGATTTTTTAATACATATTTTATAGTTTTTCTCATAATTTTTTGAGTTAATCCTTTTGTTAACGGATAAATTGGTAAAAGCCAATCAATTTTCCCTTCCTCATATTCTTCATAGAAAGGATTTATCATTTCAATTTCTTTATTAAAATATTCAACTTTTCCATAAAATATAAATTTTTTCCCAATTTGAAATATCCTTTTTAAATAAGTTTGATTGAAAAAGATAACATATAAAATTCCTGTTCCATCACTCACTGCAACTTTTAAATAACTTACCTTTCCTTGTTCTTTCTTTTCTTCTCTTGCTATAACATTTCCTTTTACAGTAACTTTTTCTCCCTCTTTAAGTTCTGATATCTTTTTAATTTGCTTTAAATTTATATACTTTCTTGGAAAATAAAAAAGTAAATCTTCAACACATTCTATTCCTATTTTTTTGAAACAATTTTGTTTCTGTATACCTATCCCTTTTATTTGGTTTATTGGTGTTTTTAAGTTCATTTTCTGCTAAAAAGTTCTTTTTCAAATTTTTTGTTTGAGAAAAAATTATAAAATTTTAAAATTCTGATTATTTCTAATGTTTGTGATTGATACAATTTCCTCTCATCAATTTTTTCAATTAGTCCAGAGATTATAGTTTGAAATAAAATAACATGGTCAATTCCCTTTTCTTTCATAATTTTTATTGATTCATTTTTCAAACTTATTGTTGATGGTAACCCTGGAATTATGATTATTTTTTTGTAATTATTTTCTATTAAATCTTTCAATAATTTGGTTGTTTTTTCATCTGTTATTTCAAATATTTCTTCATAAAATTTTTTAATTACTGAAGGAGTGAATTTTAAAGTGTGCCATGAAAAAGGTTTAACAACTGCTGTATTTATAAAATTTATTTTTTCTTTTTCAATAACAAACTCTTCAATTTCTTTAGATAATTTTTTTGAATTCCTAACAATTAAAAAACTATCCTTCAAAATAACATAAAAACCATTTATTATAAAAAATTCCTTTACAATCTCAATTGCAGATATACTCATTTTAACTAATAAAAAAACCCAAAAAATAATTTCCTTTTATTAAAATTGATATTACTGCACCAATAGCAAGATAAGGACCAAATGGAACATATTCATCAATCTTCTTTTTTTTCAATAAAATTAGTACCAAACTTATCAAAGTGCCAAAAAGGGAGCCAAAAAATAAAGTTAAAAATATTGCTTTCCATCCAAGAAAAGAACCTATCATTCCAAGTAATTTAACATCTCCTCCTCCCATGGCTTCTTTTTTAAATAAAAATTTACCTAAAAATCCTAATAAAATTAAAATTCCACCTCCACAAATGACGCCCCAGAATGAATATAAAATACTTTCTATTTTTCCCATATCATGAATTTCAGGAAAAAGAAAAGAAAATAATAAACCGAGAAAAATTCCAGGAAGAACAATAACATCTGGAATTAAAAATGTATCAATATCAATAAAACTAATGATAATGAGAGAAAGAACAAGTAAATTATAAATAAAAAATGAAGGTGAAATTCCAAATTTTTTGTAAACAATAGTAAATAAAATTCCTGTGAGCAATTCTACAATAAAATATCTAAAAGAAATTGGGTTTTTACAATATCTACATCTCCCTTTTAAGATTAAATAACTTATAAGGGGAATATTGTCATACCATTTAATACTTTTATTACAATTAGGACAGAAAGAAGGAGGGTAAATAATTGACTTTCCTTTTGGTAATCTATAAATACATACATTCGCAAAACTTCCAAAAATAATACCAATTATAAAAGTTAAAAAATTCATTTATAAAATTATAATGTAAAAAAAATGAAAATTCAAAAATTTCTGTAAATAAAACACATTTATTTTGAGAATTTCTTTCTAATTTTCAGGGGTTTTTATTTCAGATTTTATTCTTGAGGATGGAAAATTTAATTTCTTTTTCTCAAAATTCTTACTTCACTGGAACATCAAATTTTTTCAATTTGACAATTTTTCTAACTTTTTATTTATTAACTCCCTTGTCTTTTCTCCATCCGCCTTTATAAGTGACCCAAGATATTCCATAGTTTCCTGATGTCTCTTATCCATTTCCCTTATTAACTCTCCATGTCTTTCATCCATTTCTTTTATCAACTCCCTATGTTCTTTCTCCATCGCTGATATCATCTTTTGTGTCTCTGCTATCATTTCTTGTGTTCTTTTATTCCCTTCTTCTATCATTCTTTTAGCTCTCTCATCCTCTGTTTTCACTAACTTATTTGTATTC
>CAZCUO010000119.1:0-6489 GCA_964502135.1 uncultured bacterium | reverse complement strand
TCAGGTATTTTTTTAAATTTTTCCATATCAATTTTAATTTTCCCATCCTTTTCTTCTGAAATTTCTTTTAAAGTTTTCTCTGTAAATTCCCTTAAAAATTCTTCCTCTTTTTGAAGTATTTCTGTCATTCTAAATATGTTTTTCTTAAGAGATGGAGAGAATTTTAGTAAAAAGGGAATAATTTGATTTCTTATTCTATTTCTGTAAAAATTTAGTGAAAGATTTGAAGTATCAATCATAAATTCAATTCCATTTTCTTTTAAATATTCATAAATTTCTTTTTTTTCAACACATAAAAGTGGTCTTATAATTTTAATTTCTGAATAAGGATAAATTTTTCTTTCAGGGAATATTCCACATAGTCCACTTATTCCAGAACCTCTAAAAAAATTCATAATAACTGTTTCAATTTGGTCATCAAGAGTATGTCCTAAAGCAATTTTATTACAATTATTTATTTTTGCAATTTCAAAAAGTTTTTCATATCTTTTTTCTCTTAAATTTTTCTCAATATTTCTTTTTTCCTTAATCTCTATATCTCCTCTAAAAAATTCAATATCAAATGAATCTGCAAGTTTTTTAACAAATTCAACTTCATTATCTGCTTCTTTTCTCAAATGGTGATGGATATATGAAACTTTAATTTCTATTTTCTTTTTCTTAAGTAAGTATATAAAAAAATGGAATAAGAAAACTGAATCAGGACCTCCTGAAACAGCAATTAAAATTCTATCATTTTCATTTATTAAATTATTTTCATTTACAAATTTCTCTACCTTTTTGAATAAATTGACCATTTTCAATATAAATTATATCATTATTTACCATTTTTCGGATTGAAAAAGGAGTTAAAATGGAAAGAGATATTGTTGTTATTGGTGGAGGACCTGCTGGAATTGCTGCTTCATGGGCATCTGCAAAACTTGGAGCAAAAGTTTTACTAGTTGAAAGATATGGATTTTTGGGTGGGATGGCAACTTCTGGACTTGTTGGAAGTATTCTTGGACATTATTTAAATGAAAAAGAGCCAGCGGTAAGTGGGTTTTTAAAATTTTTGATTGATATTACAAATAAACTTGGTGGATGTGAAAAATGGGAATCTGCATATAAAAAATATGGAATACCATTTGATTCTGAGATTTTAAAAATTTCTTCTGAAAAATTACTTCTTCAAGAAAAAGTAGAGATTCTTTATCATTCATTTGTTTCTGGTTCAAAAGTAGAAAATGGAGAAGTAAAGGTAATAGAGGTATTAAATAAAAGTGGGAAAATGAAGATAAAGGGGAAAATTTTTATAGATGCTACTGGTGATGCTGATATTGCTTACTATTGTGGATTTTCTTACACAAAAGGAAGATTTTTTGATGGAAAAATGCAATCAATGGGATGTATTTTTAAAATTGCTGGAATTGATGAAGAAAAATTAACAGAAGAAGTAATAAAAGAAGCAGGTAAAAAATTGAATGAATTAAGAGAAAAGGGAGAATTAAAAATTTATAATTTAGGTTTAGGTGGTAAAGGAAGCACAATCAGGAAAGGAGAAAGGTCTTTCAATGTTATGAGATTTCCTGGTGATGGAACAGATGTTTCAGATTTAACAAAAGGAGAGATTTTTTTAAGGGACCAGATTTATAAATACTGGAAATTTCTAAAAGAAAATGTTCCTGGCTTTGAAAATTCTTATATCTCTGCTTTACCTCCAAATATAGGAGTAAGAGAGACGAGACAAATAAAAGGTCTATATACACTTACTGGAGATGATATTTTAAATGCTAAAAAAACAGATGATAGTATTGCAAGAGGAACTTATTGGATTGATATACACTGCCCTCTTGGAAGAACAAAAGATGATGTTCATATATGTATGAAGGAATGTCCAACAAAAGAATATTGTATTGCACTTGATAAATATAAAGATTATCTTCCTTCAAAAAATAAATTAAGAGTCCCTGAAAATGAGTGGTTTAGTATTCCTTATAAATGTTTAATTCCTGAAAAATCAAAAAATTTAATTGTTGCAGGTAGATGCATTTCAGCAGACCATATTGCAATGAGTTCAATAAGAGTAATGGCAACATGTATTGCAACTGGACATGCTGCTGGAATTGCTGGTTTTATTGCTCTTGACAGGAATATTACAGTTGATAAGATTGATGCTAAGGAAATACAAAAATATATAGAAAAACAAGAAGGAGTTTATTAAATTAAAAAGGAGTTAAAATGATAAAAATTGAAAGAGCAATTTTAAGTGTTTCTGATAAAACAGGAATTGTTGAACTTGCAAAATTTTTGAAAAAATATAATGTTGAGATAATTTCTACAGGTGGAACAGCAAAATTATTGAAAAAAAATGGAATAGAAGTTATAGAAGTTAGTCAGTTTACAGGCTTTCCTGAAATACTTGATGGAAGAGTTAAGACATTACATCCTAAAATTTATGGTGGAATTCTCTCAATAAAAGATAAAGAGGAACATTTAAGAGAGATGTATGAAAATAAAATTCTACCAATTCAATTAATTGTATGTAATCTTTATCCATTTGAGGAAACATTGAAAAGTGGAAAAGGAGATGCAGAAATAATTGAAAATATTGATATTGGTGGTCCAACGATGATAAGAGCAGGAGCAAAAAATTATAAATATGTTTGTGTCTTAATAAATCCTTCTTTATATAGTGAATTTATGGAGCAGATGGAGAAAAATAATGGATTTGTTAGTGTAGAATTTTCTCTTAAGTGTGCAAAGGAGGTATTCAGATTAACTTCAAGATATGATTTTTTAATATACTCATATTTTTCTAAGAAAACAGAAAAAGAAATTTTACCAGATGAAATTGATCTACGATTAATAAAGGTAAGTAATTTGAGGTATGGAGAAAATCCCCATCAAATCGCTGGATGGTATAGATTTATTGATAAAGAATATAAAAGAGAAGTATTTCAAGGAAAAGAACTTTCATTTAACAATCTCATTGATATGGAAAGTGCATATAATCTTGTTAATCAATTTGAACAGCCAACTTGTGTAATAATAAAACATACAAATCCTTCTGGTGTAGGAATAGGTAAAAATCTTATTGAGGCATATGAAAAGGCACTTCAAACAGACCCTATTAGTGCATTTGGAGGAATTGTTGGTTTCAATAAAAAGGTTGATTCTGAACTTGCAGAAATATTTATAAAAAAATTTTATGAGATAATTGTTGCTCCTGAGTATGAAGAAAAAGCACTTGAAATATTTAAATCAAAACCTGATTTAAGAGTAATTAAATGTCCTGAAAAATTAAAATATGAATATGATTTTAGAACAATTGTGGATGGATTTTTAATTCAGAAACCAGATGAAATTGATTATGAAAAATTTGAAGTTGTAACTGAGAAAAAGCCAAGTGAAGAGGAAATAGAAGCATTGAAATTTGCATGGAAAGTATGTAAATTTATTAAGTCAAATGGAATAGTGATTGCAACAAAAAACCAAACACTTGGAATTGGGACAGGACAGATGTCAAGGTATGATTCAACAAGAATTGCTATTATGAAAATGAGAGACAATTTTAAAGATATACCCAAACCAATAGTTCTTGCTTCAGATGCATTTTTCCCATTTCCTGATAGTATAATTGAAGCAAGTAAAGCAGGTGTAAGTTCAATTATTCAGCCTGGTGGTTCAAAACAAGATGATGAAGTTATAAAGAAATGTAATGAACTTGGTATATCAATGGTATTTACTGGGACAAGACATTTTAAACATTAAAAATGAAAGTGCTTTTAATTGGTGATTTACATTATAGAAGTGATGGAATTTCCTTAATACCGGAAAGAAAAACAAAATATGGGATTGAATTTTTAAAAAGAATTAAAAGAAGATTAAATGAAAATATAGATGTGGTTGTAATTGTAGGAGATATACTTGATGATGGAGAAAATCCAAATTCAGAAAAAGAATATATTGAAATAAAAAAAGAACTTTATGAATTTAATGTTAAAAAAGTCCTTGTTGCCTTTGGGAATCATGATAAAGATTATAAAAAATTCAATAAAATATTTGGTGAAAATAGATTTTTTGTTTATGATAACTTTTTATTTTATATCTTTTGGGATAAGTATTATGAAGGAGATATTTGTATAAGGCAAGAGGAAGAAATAGAATATTTTAAAAAATTGGTGAGAAAACATAAGGATAAAAAAATAATAGTAATTCAGCATAATGTTATATATCCAGAGATTGAAAGTAGTTATCCATATAATTTGAAAGATTATCATAAAATTCACTCTTTTTACAAAGAAAATAATGTTTTTCTTTCAATAAGTGGTCATTATCATAAAGGAATACAATTAATGAATAAGGATGGAATTTTTTATTTTGTCACTCCTGCTACTTGTGAAGAACCTTTTAAATATTTTATTTTTGATATTGGAAATACAATAAATTTAAAGGAAGAAAAACTTAAAAATGAAGTTGAACTTATTGATTATCACTCTCACACAGAATTTGGTTATTGTGCAGAAGATGTTAGTATGGAGAAAGTTATTGAAAGGTGTAAATTGCTTGGAGTTAAAAAAGTATATTTTACAGAACATGCAGGTCAATTATATCTATCAAGAGAAGAATATTGGAATTACAAATTTTTTGGTGGCACTGATATATTAAAAAAGAAGAGGGAAAATAAAGAGGATAGAATAAAAGATTATATAGAAAAATTTAAATCATTAAATTCAGATATAGCAGGGATTGGAGTTGAAGCAGAAATAGATAAAAATGGAAAATTAACATTACTTGATGAGGATAGAAAATTTTTTGAAATCATAATTGGAGCAATACATTATATACCTGATGAATTTTGTGTAAGTAGAAATATTCTTGAAAAAAAATTTATGTGGTATATTGAAAAACTTGTTGAAAATGAAATTGATATACTTGCTCATCCATTCAGATTTTTTTTAAGAAAGGGATTTGAAAGACCTAAAAATTTATATAAAGAGGTGGCAAAAATGTTAAGTAAAAATAAGGTTAAAGCAGAATTAAATTTTCATACAAATAACCCTGATCCAGAATTTTTTAAAATATGTTTATCTGAAAATATTGAGATTGTTTTTGGTTCTGATTCTCATAATTTACTTGAAGTTGGTGATTTTTCAAAACATATTGAATTTATGAAAAATATATATTTATAATCTTAACCATTTTTTTATATTTTTTAACTCTGAAATTTCTCCATGTCCTGGCAGAATTCTAATATCATCGTTCAAAATAAATATTTTTTCTTTTATTGATTTTATTAATTTTTCTTCATCTCCTTCAGGAAAATCAGTTCTACCAATTCCATATGCAAAAATAGTATCTCCTGTAAAAAGAATATTTTCTATTTTAAGGCAGATACTTCCAGGAGTGTGTCCTGGTGTATGTAAAACCTCAAGTTTCAATTTTCCTATTTTTATCACATCATTTTCTTTTAGTGTAAAGACATCATTTTTATATACATAAGGCATAGAAAAAAATGAAGAAAGATTTTTTTCAGGGTCTCTTAGGAATTCAAGGTCATCTTTATGAATATATACAGGTAAATTGAAAAAATGATTTGCACCTATATGGTCAAAATGTCCATGAGTATTTATAATCATTATTGGTTTTAGATTTTTACTTTCAATAATTTCCTTTATTTTTTCTCCTTCACTTCCAGGGTCAATTATTCCACATACTTTTTCTTTCTCACAACCAACTATATAACAATTTGTAAAAAAATCACCAACTATAATTTTTTCAATAATCATTCTTCCTCTTTTTAAATTTTTATTGTATCATATTTTTATGAAAAGTTTTTTTGAAATTTTAACTCTTTCTTTTTTTGTTTTTTTCACCTTATATTTCCCTGGAAGAATTATAGTTGAAAAAATAAATATTGAAAATGATGAAAAATTTGTGTTGAGTTTTGGAATAAGTTGCTTTTTATTTTATATTATTGGGTTTTCTGGCTATATAATAAATGCAAATTCAACAATATTTAATGGCATTTTTCTTTTAATCTCTTTAATCCTCTCTTTAATCTTGATTTATAAAAACAAAATTCAAATTGAAAACAAACTCTTAACATATTTTTTAACCTCATTTTTATTTGTAATATTTTATCAGTCATTTATTCCTTTTTATTCAGGAGGACTTTGGTTTTTTGATTGGTTTGAGCATTATTTAAGGACTTGTTTTTTTCTTCATAAATTACCATTAAATATTGAATTTATGGGCTATATTATTCCTTCAAGACCTCCACTATTTAATATTGTTTCATTTTTTTATCTATCAATTATTGGTGGAGATTTTTATAAATACCAGATTATTTCAAGTATTTTGAATTTAATTTTAATTCTTTCTGTTTATTTATTTTGCAAAAATTATTTTCAAATTGAAAACAAATATCTTTTTACTTTTGTCTGCTTTATTTTAATTTTAAATCCATATATTTTAAGGCAAATAACTTACACATGGACAAAATCA
>CAZCUO010000118.1:0-5527 GCA_964502135.1 uncultured bacterium | reverse complement strand
CCAGCGAGTTACTGGCTGCGGCGCGGTTAACCCCCCTTCCCGGGGGCGACGAAGAGAAAGAGCGCGGTCACAACGGGGCCCGTTCGGCGCCGCCAGGAGGCCCGACGGCCGGCCGGGAGCACGGGGCCCGGCGGGGCCCGCCCCCTCCGGTTCCGGCAGGTTCGCCCTGGCCATGGTTAGATCGCTCGGCTTCGGGTCTACTGACTGCGACTAATGGGCCCAGTTAGGACCACTCGCTTTCGCTACGGCTCCCCCGCTAAAGCGGGTTAACCTCGCCGCAGCCAGTAACTCGCTGGCTCATTCTTCAATAGGCACGCCGTCATCCGCCCTAAAGCGGACTCCGACTGCTTGTAGGCTTGCGGTTTCAGGTTCTATTTCACTCCCCTTCCGGGGTTCTTTTCACCTTTCCCTCGCGGTACTGGTGCACTATCGGTCGAGTCCGTGTATTTAGCCTTGGGAGGTGGTCCTCCCAGATTCCAGCGGAGTTCCTCGGTTTCTCCGCTGTACTCAGGGATCTGGCGAAGGTATCCCCAGAATTTCGTCTACGGGACTTTCACCCTCTATGGTTGACCTTTCCAGGTCATTCGACTATTCTGAGGAATTTTTAGACCTTCTGGGAAGGTAGGCCTTCCCGTGCCAGACCCTACAACCCCGGATAAGGAACGCGCCTACGCTTTTACCCTTATCCGGTTTGGGCTCTTCCCCTTTCGCTCGCCGCTACTCAGGGAATCGAATTTTTCTTTCTTTTCCTCGGGGTACTGAGATGGTTCACTTCCCCCGGTTCGCCTCCGCCTTTTAAGCGGATATCCGCCATTACTGGCGGATGGGTTACCCCATTCGGGAATCCCCGGATCACAGGTTGCTTGCACCTCCCCGGGGCTTATCGCAGCTTGCCACGCCCTTCATCGCCAGGACTCGCCGAGGCATCCACCGCAAGCCCTTAGTAGCTTGACCATAAATTCAAATTTTCAAAGAACAAACAAAATTTTATTTATTTTAATCAAAAATTATTTTACCAAAAAAATTTAATTTGTCAAATAAATTATACCCAGAACTTTTTTACCTGTCAAGAGATTATTAACTCACTTTTTAAAATTTTTTCAACTGCACCTGCTTTTTCTTTTAAAAATTCTACTATTTCATTAATAGCAGATAAAGGACCTTGAATCAATATTTCTACATTTTCTTTTATGAGTGCTTCTCTTATATCAGGGATTGCTATTGCCATTTCTATTGGGCTTTTTAAGTTATATTTTTTTCTATTAAAATAAAGATAGGAATTAAGTTTATATTTATTAGCAATTTGAGTTACTGGCATAATAGGTCTTATATGAAAATCTTCAATCCTGTGAGAAGGGATAATTAAAATTTTTGTATCTATTAAGAATTCTTCAGGTTTTCTTCCCATTTGAGAAAAAATTTTTTCACATATATTTTTCCCTTTTGAAGAAAATTTTAAAACATATGGGAGTATAAATTTTTCAACTATATTTTCTATTTTTCTCTTATCGCCAATACACTCAACAATTTTATAATAAATTTCTGAATTATAAAATTTCTCAATATGTCTTTCATAAAAATGAACAAGTGCTTTTGCCATTTCAAGAAGATGTAAGCAAGTAGCAATATGGCCCCTAACTTTTTGGAAATCAGCAATTTCAACTTCAAAATTAGTATTTTTTATATAAGTATCATATAAAGATTCAAGTTGATGGAAAAGAGATCTATATTTTTCAATTGGTTCTTCTTTCAAAAATTTTTCTTTTCCATAATTTAAAAATAAGTTAAATTCTTCACAAACATTTAAATATTTAATGAGAATTTCAAAAATTCTTTCTTCCTCTTCCTTTATTATCCCTTCATCAATATCGGGTGGCAATATTTTTCTTTGTATTGGAGGAAAAAGTTGTTCTGAATAAAGGTCAATTTTACCAATTTTAAGTCCAATTGATTTGCATTCTTCAAGGAGTTTTTTTGTTGTATTTTTTATAACTGTTTGCCCAAAGATTAAATTTTTTTTAAGTTCATTTCTAAAATCTTTAAATTCCTCAGGAGTTATTTCAAGTTTATAATTTTTTGTTCTTGCATAAAGATGTAATCCCTGGAAAAGAAAAAAATTAAACCATCTTATAGTTGCTATCAATTCCCTAAATAAAAAGAATTTTTTATTATTATTTGCACCAAATTCATCAAGGAATGCTTCTATTTCGTCCGCTTCTTTCATTAATGAAAAACTCAATTCTCTTTGAGGAAGAGTTTTTTTTGAGTCAAAATGCGAGAGAATTCTTAAAATATTTTTTGTGGCGCTTTCAAGTTTTGGTAAAAATTCTTCCTTTATTTCCTTTTCATTCATAATTTTTATTAAAGAAGAAGTTTTTTGTTTTCTCATTTTTTTATTCTTAAAATAAAAAGTGGAGATAGCCGGACTTGAACCGGCAACCTTCCGCGTGCAAGGCGGACGCTCTCCCATTGAGCTATATCCCCAACATAAAAATTATATCTTTAAAATTAAATTATTGTCAACAGATTAAACATGAATTTCAATAATATCTCTATCCTGGAGTATATAATCTCTACCTGCTATTATTATTTTATCCACTCCATTTCTCCATAATCTTGCATATTTAAAATTTTTTGCAAATTCTTTATGTATAATTTCAGCAAGTTCAATAACTTTTGTATCTTTTTTTAATGTATAAGGATTTTCTAAATCTGGAGGTTTTCCAGGAATTTTAGTATAAACTCTTATTATGTCAAGAGAAAGGAAGATTTTTTCTTTCAATGGTTCAAGATTTAGGTTATTTTTTGCAGAAATTGTTATTATTTCTGGAATTTTATCAGAATAGAATTCAAAGAAAATTTCCTTTATATCATTACTCTCTGGTAAATCAATTTTATTCCCTACCCAAATAATTTTTTTATTAAATTTAAAAATTCCCTCTTCTTTTATTTTAAATTTTTCAAGCAATTTCAATGAATCTTCAATTTCTTCAAGTATAAAATCACTTGAAATATCAAATAAAAATACTAAAGAATCTGCTTTTCTTAAAATATCCCCAACCCAATTTTCAGTAAATTCCAAAGATAAAGAAGGTGTATCAACAAGTTGAATTTTAATATCTTGGTAATCCATCATTCCACAAATAGGAATTTTTGTTGTAAATGGATAATCCCCAATTTCCGGAGTTGCTTTTGTAAGTTTTGATAATAAAGTTGATTTTCCTGAATTTGGCGGACCACATATTGCTACTTGTCCAGCACCTTCTTTTTTTATAATAGGGACAGGGGATTTCTTTTTTGTTTTTGTTTGTTCTTCAAGCATTTTTCTATATTTTGAAATTTTACTTTTTAATAATGCCTGAAGTTTTTCACTGGCTTTATGTTTTGGCATTATAGCAAGCATCTCTTCAAGGATCTTTATTTTTTCTTCAATTGTTTTCGCTTTTTTAAGTTCTGCTTCTTTTTCGTGATATTGTGGGGGGAGATTTACAACCATTTTTATTATTCAATCAAACTTTTTATCACAGGAATCAATTTGGAAATATTATATGGTTTTGTTACATAATAGTCTGCACCAATTTCATAACCCTTTATCTTATCTTGATCAGTATTTTTTCCAGTTAACATCATAACTGGGACTTTTCTGCTAAGCGGTCCTTTTTTAATTCTTTTTAAAACTTCCCATCCATCAATACCTGGTAACATAACATCAAGAATAACTAAATCTGGTCTATCTTCTTTAAAAATTCTTAATCCTTCTTCTCCTGTAGGTGCTTCATAAACAATATAACCTTCTTTTTTCAATTCTCTACTTAAAATCAATCTTTCTTCAGGGTCATCCTCAATAATCAAAATTTTCTTTAATTCCATATTATAAAATTTACAACTTATCTCTAATTATGTCAATTTATTAATTTCATCCCTTTGAAATTTTGGTAATTTTTTCATTTTATCATCTATTTCGTAAAAGACACCTTTTTCCTCTATTACTCTTCCAATTATTTCAATTTTTATTCTATTTTTTTTGCAGAAGTCAATAAGTTTTTTCTCATATCTTTTGCCAATAATTCCAACTATACAACCAGATGATATTATACCGAGTGGATTTAAATTCAAAATTTCACAGAATTTAATAACTGGCTTATAAAATCTCAATTTTTTAAAATCAACTAAAATTCCTATATTTTTACTTTCACTAATTTCATATAAGGCAGTTGATATTCCTCCTTCTGTCGGGTCATGCATATATTTTATTTTAATATTTTCCCACAATTTCTTTGCCTCTTTATACACACTTATTCCTGGATTTTTTATTGAATTTTTTACTTTTTCAAGATATTTTTCTGAAAAGCGTTTTTTTAAATCTTCATATTTTTCTCTTGCAATAATTGAAGCACCTTCTATACCAATTTCTTTAACAAGGAAAACTAAATCCTCAGGAATTACTTTCTCAAATTCTATTTTTTTTATTTTTTTACCAATTGTAAAGCCAACCGCTATAACATTTTTAATTTCTGGAATAATTTCTGTGTGTCCTCCTATCCATTTTATATTAAATTTTTTACATTCCTTACTTATTTGGGAAAAAACATATTCAATTTCATTAAATTTAGTGCCTTCAGGAAAAAATAGACAACATAAAAAATATAAAGGAATTCCACCCATAACAGATATATCATTAACATTTATATTTACAAGATAAAAACCTATATCCTTTGAAGTTAAAGTTATTGGGTCTGTTTTTGCATATACATATCTTTCATTAAATTTAAAAATAGCACAATCAATGCCAATTCCAGGAGAGATAAGTATATCTTTTGATGTATATTTTTCAAGTAAGTATTTTAAAAATTTATTAGGGATTTTGCCAGAAGGAAACCCTTTTAAACCAACAATATATTCAATCTCTTTTATGTCATCCAAAATAAAATCTGCCTTCTCTTTTATAAAATCTTCTTGGTTTGTATATTCACTTAAAATTCCACATGTAATAAGATTTAATTTTTTACCACATCTTACATCAAAAGGATGGTCTCCTACAATTATTACATCTTTCTTTTTTAAATTTAATTTTTCAAGAATTTTTTTAATATGTAATGGGTCTGGCTTTACTTTTTCTACATCATCTCTTGTAAGAATAACATCATAGGGGATATTAAATCTCTTTACAACATTATAAACCACATCCTTACAATTCCTTGTAATTATTCCTACTTTTATTCCATTTTCTTTTAATCTTTTAAGTAATTCAACTGCACCTTCTTTTGGTTTAGTCTTTTTACATGCCTTTATTTCTTCTTCTTTTAAAATTTTATGCCCAATTAAATAAAATTCTTCTCCTTCTTCTTTATTTAACTTTTTGATTTTTTCAAGTAATTCAAGTATTGGATAGTTTTTCTTTGGGATTTTTAATTTTCTTTTTTTTGCCTCATTTAATATTTTCTCTTTTATCTTTTTAAAATCTATTGAAAGTTCTACAATTGTTCCATCAAAATCAAATATTACCCCTTTCATTAAATTTTTTTCT
>CAZCUO010000117.1:0-22437 GCA_964502135.1 uncultured bacterium | reverse complement strand
ATTTTCCATATATTTCATTACCAAGCCCCCAGTATTTAACTTTAAATGGTTTTTCATTTCCATTTTGCTTTCTTAATTTTGCATAAAATGTATCTCCTTCATAGTTACAATATTGAACCCAAGCAAGTGCCTCATCAAGTGTTCCAGTTCCAAAATTTAAACATATATATGGCTCTGCTCCTATAATTCTACAATACTTTATAAATTCATCCGTTCCAAAATGGTTATTATCTTCTGCCATCCAAGCAGTATCAAGTTTTTTAGGTCTTTTTTCTTTTGGTCCAATCCCATCAATCCAGTGATAATTTGAAGCAAAATTTCCTCCAGGCCATCTTAAAACAGGTATTTTTATTTTTTTTATTACCTCAAGAACGTCTATCCGAAAATTATTCTCATCTGATAAATTTGAATTTTCTTCATAAATGCCTGTGTAAATACATCTACCCAGATGTTCAATAAAGTGGCCATATATTTTTCTGTCAATCTCCCCAAGTATTTCCTTTGTATTTATTTCTACTTTGTATTTCATTTTCCCTCTTTTTTAAAATAGGAATTAATAAACTATCATCTTCTCCTTCACATGTTCCTATAATAACTCCACTAACTCTTTCCCTTTCAAACATTTCAAGTAAATCTTTTTCCTCTTCAACTTCACCATATGAATTACCTAAAATTAAGTGATATCCTTTATTTTTTAAATAATCATGAATAACTTTAACGGAATGTGAATAAATTGGGTTTATTATATCAGGAATTATAAGACCAATCTTTTTTGTTTTTAATTTTTTTAAATAAACTGCTCTGTTATCTGGAACATAATTTTCTTTTTCAATTATTTTTAGTATTTTCTCTTTTGTTGAAATTTTTACAGGACCATTATTTAAAACTCTTGATACAGTTGCTACTGATACACCTGCCTTTTTTGCGATATCATATATTGTTACCATTTGTAATTGATTTCAATTTTTTTTCTTTTTTTAATATTATACATATTTATAAAATTCTGTCAAATTTTTTGAAATCGGTTTCAAAAATAAAAATTTTAATACTAATCTACCAATTTTAAAAAATTTACTTGAATATAGAATTTTTGATTATAAAGCCAGCAAATACAATTGACACAATTGAAAGAAGTTTTATTAAAATATTTAATGATGGTCCTGCTGTATCTTTAAATGGGTCTCCAACTGTATCTCCAATAACTGCTGCTTTATGTATATCTGTTCCTTTACCTCCAAAATTTCCTTTTTCAATAAACTTTTTTGCATTATCCCAAGCAGCACCAGAATTTGCCATCATTATAGCAACTGCAAAACCACTTGTTAAAGCACCACAAAGAAGTCCCACCACTCCATCAACTCCAAGTAAAATCCCTATTATAATTGGTAAAAGAATTGTTAATACAGAAGGTAATACCATTTCTTTCTGTGCTGTTTTTGTGCATATATCAACTGCTTTTGCATAATCTGGTTTTGATTTTCCTTCAAGTAGTCCAGTTATTTCTCTAAACTGTCTTCTTACTTCTTCTACAATCATACTTGCTGCTCTTCTTACCGCTCTTAATGCCATAGAACAGAAAAAGAAAGGATACATAGCACCTATGAAAACACCACATAAAACTCTAAAATTCATTAATGATAAATCAAGTTTCCCACCAATTAAAATGACTTGTTCTTTATATGCAGCAATTAAAGCAAGAGCAGTTAAAGCAGCAGAACCAATAGCAAATCCTTTTCCTGTTGCAGCAGTTGTATTTCCTAAAGCATCAAGAGCATCTGTTCTCTGTCGGACAAATGGTGGTTGATGTGTCATTTCGGCATTCCCACCAGCATTATCAGCAACAGGGCCATAAGCATCTGTCGCAAGAGTTATTCCAAGAGTGCTTAAAAGTCCAACACCAGCAATTCCAATTCCATATAAACCAATTTCAGGATTATTAAGCCCTCCTGCAAAAACATACGAAGAAATTGTTGCACCAACAACTATAATAACAGGAGCAACAGTGGAGATCATACCTGTTGATAGTCCTTCAAGTATAACAGTTGCAGGTCCAGTTAAAGCACTTTTTGCAATATTTTTTGTTGGAATATATGCATCAGATGTAAAAAATTCAGTTGAAAAACCAATCAAAACACCAGCAATTATTCCTGATAAAAGTGATATATAAACTCCTATGTATTCCTTTCCTAATAATATATTTACTGCAAAATATGAAAATATAACAACAAAAATTGAGGAAAAATAAATTCCTCTTCTTAAAGCCCATAATAGATTTGACTGGCTTGCTTCTTCACCTGCTTTTACAAAAAATGAACCAATTATTGAGCCAATTACTCCTATCGTTGCAATTAACATTGGTAGGGATACACCTTTAAGCCCAAGACCAGCAGCATAGGCAAGAGCCATTGTTGCTATTATTGCATCTGTATATGATTCATAAAGATCTGCTCCCATTCCTGCAACATCTCCAACATTATCTCCAACATTATCAGCAATAACTGCCGGATTCCTTGGGTCATCTTCTGGTATTCCTGCTTCAACTTTCCCAACAAGGTCTGCTCCAACATCTGCTCCTTTTGTATATATTCCTCCTCCAACTCTTGCAAAAAGAGCATATGAACTTGCGCCCATTCCAAAACATATCATAGTTGAAGTTATATATCTTAATCTCTCCTCTATTCCATATCCTCTGCTTTTATAAAACCATGTCAAAAGATTATACCAGATACTTATATCAAGAAGTGCAAGTCCAACAACTATAAGTCCCATAACAAGTCCTGCTGAAAAAGCAATTTTTAATGCACTATTCAATGAATTTTTGGCAGCATAAGTAGTTCTTGCACTTGACTTTGTTGCAATTGTCATTCCTATATATCCACTTAAAGCAGAGAAAAATCCACCTGTTAAAAAAGCAAAAGGAACAAAAATTGGTAGATAATTTAATAATGAAAGAATTAGAAGAATAATAAATACAATACTAAAAAAGATGCTTACTCCTTTATATTGTCTTTTTAAATACGCTCTTGCTCCTGTTCTAATTGCTTCTGCAACTTCAATCATATCAGGTGTTCCTTCAGATTTTCTTAAAATAAACCTTACAAGATACCCTGTATATGAAAGAGCAAAAATAGAACCTATAATTGTAATTAATTGAGAATAATCCATTTTTTCCTCCTCTCAATTATTATATAAACTCATTGCCTTTTCAACATTACTTTTCACAATCTCCTCAATTGCCTTTTCTGCTTTCTCTAAACCATTTTTTATTAGTTCTAACTCACTTGGTAAAAAAGGAGAAAGAACATAATCAATGGGAGAGGTCCCTTCTGGTGGTCTTCCTATACCTATTCTTATTCTAAAAAAATTATTAGTTCCTATATTTTCAATTATTGATATAACACCCTTATGTCCGCCAGGTCCTTTATCCTTAACTATTTTTAACTTCCCAAGTTCAATATCCATATCATCATGAATTACAAATAAGTTTTCTATATTCTGGTTAAAAAATTCAATTGCTGATTTTACCGCTATTCCACTCTCATTCATATATGTTTTAGGTTTTAAAATAATAATCTCTTTGCTTTCAATCAAAATCTTCCATCCATTAAAAAGTTTTTTTTTATAAATTTCAATTATTTTAGATTTTTTTTTCAAACTGTCAATTATTTTAAATCCAACATTGTGTCTTGTCTCTTTATATTTAATTCCAGGATTTCCAAGGCCAATAAAAATCATCTCTCTTATTCTTTTTTCTCTTCTTTTTCTCTCCTTCTCTCTTCAACTTTTTCATGAGTAATCACTTTCGGTTCTTCAACAACCTCTTCTACCTTTTCTTCTTCAACTTTCTCTTCCTTTGGTTTTAAAACAGTAACAACAACTTTTTCAGGGTCTTCAATTATTTTTACAGATGGAGGTAATTTTATATCTTTTACTAAAATAGCGTGACCAAAATCTAAGTTTTCAATATTAACTTCTATTGTTTCAGGGATTTCTTTTAAAATTCCTTCTACTTTAATTTCTCTTAATTCTTGTTCAAGAATACCACCTTTTTCTTCTCCTTTTGATTTTCCTTTTAATAAAACAGGGACACTCATAATTACAGGTTTATCTACACTCAATTTATAAAAATCAACATGTATTATTTCATCTTTGATTGGGTCTCTTTGGATTTCTTTTAAAACAACTGAAAAAATCTCTTCTTCTTCATTCTTTTTTAATTTTATTTCTGCAACAACATTATGGGCTAAAATATTTTTTAAAATTTTTCCATTGAGTTTTCTATCAAGTTTTATTGGAATTGGTTTTATATCAGACCCATATAAAATCCCTGGTATATATCCTTGGAATCTTAATTTCCTTGCGATTCCTTTGCCCACTCCTTCTCTTATTTCAGCAATAAAAACTATTTTCTCCATGATGTTCCTCCATATAAAAAATGGGCGCGGATGGATTCGAACCATCAGCCCCCGCGTTATCAGCACGGTGCTCTGCCCTTGAGCTACGCGCCCTTATTCTTTTTTCTTAAATAAATTCTCAACTTTTTCTTTTATAATATCTTTTGTCCCAAGAGCAAAAGCAAGAGCAGTTCCAAAACAGAAAGAAGCCAAAACTACGATAAATACATCACCAATAAAATCAGATGCAATTCCAATTTCTTGAAGAGCAATCACAACTCCAAAAACAACAATAGCAACTTGTGTTATCTTACCAAGAAGTCCGGCTTTCTCTATACCAGCATTGCCAGCAGTTGTTCTTACAATTCCACCAAGAAAATTACCAACAAAAATTGAAAATACAAAAATTAATAACCCTAATATAAATCTTGGTATGAAACCAAGAATTCTATCTATAACTGTTGAAGGTATTTGAATTCCAGCGAATGTAATTGAGAGAAAAACAACAACAAGCATTAAAAGCCAATATACTCCAACACCAAGCATTTGTGATACATCCAGAGAAATATTACCTTTTTCAAGTAATTCCTTTAAACCAGATTCTTCTGAAAGTTTATCTATTTTTATTACCCTAAAAAACTTAATCAATAGAAGTTTTAAAAACTTAGCAATAAGCCACCCTATAAGGAAAATTAATAAAGCACCAATTATTTTCAACAAAGCAGCCCAGAATTTTCTTACAATTTCATTTAATACACTCATTTCTTGAGGAGTCATAATCCCTCCTTTTTAAAATATTTTACCATTTTTTTTAAAATAATCAAATTGTCTTTTTAATCGTATAAACTCTAATCTCTTTAAATGGTTTAAATATTCTTCCACCTCCTTCAAAAAACTTTGTAAAAAATTCAAGATACTGTAATCTGCTTGTATGGACATAACTCCCAAGTAAATTTATTGCAAGATTTCCAAAATGGCCAATTATAAAAATTATTGTTGATAAAATAAAACCAATATAGGGTATATTTTTAGTTAATGATACAATTTGATTTATTGCAAGTGCAAGAACAGAAGTTGTTAAACCAAGGCCAAAAAGACGACTATAACTTAAAATATCCCCAAGTAAATTACCAGAAATTACACTATAAACACCATAGATAGCCCAAAAACCCTTTAACATCAATTCTCTCTGTGTTTTTGCCTTTTCATACATAAGATAAATAAAACATAAAAGAAGAATTAGTAAGAAAATCGTTGGAATTTTTTTTGTCTTCATATAAATTAAAATTATAAAGGCAACAATCATTTGAATTAGTAAAAGACAGATTGCCTCTCCAGAATATTTAATTGAATAATTTTTAATTTGATTATATAAATTTAAAACAAGTCCCCATAAAATTTGAATATATCCAACAACAAGTGCTATAAGAAGAAACTTAACCGCCTTTTCTCCACTTTCAAGAGGGTTCAAAAGGACTATCTTTTTCAAAATTTTAATAAATTTAAATTCTTCTGGAAATTTATAAATTATATCTCCAAACCATCCTCCAGTAAGTGTTCCAATTATAAATGTTGAAATTCCACATATTAAAAGGAGTTTTGAAAATTTAACAAAATTTGGTAAAAATCTAAATTTTCTAATAAGGAAAGAAGAAAGAATGATAAGCAAAAGGCCATAACCAGCATCTGTAAGGCAAAATCCAAATGAAATTGCAAAAAATAATGAAAGAGGACCTGTAGGGTCAATATTTTTATATATAGGTCTTCCATATAAATCAGTAACAACTTCAAATGGTTCTATAATTTTTGTATTTTCAAGAATAATTGGGACATTGTCTTTTTCTGTCGGCTCTTCAAAATAAAGATAACTTTCAGGATAAACTTCATCAATTAATTTTTTTAAAGTTTTTATATCTTTTTCTCTAACCCATCCCTTAACACTATTAACAAATTTTGATACCCCAAGTTTTTCTTTTGCACATAAAAATTCATAAAAACTTTTATAATAATCATGAAGAACCCAAATTTCTTTTTTATATTTTGAAATTTCTCCAAGTTTATTTTTTAGATTCAAAATCATTATTTCATTCTTTCTTTTTATATTTTCAAGTTTTTCCAAAATATATTTTATCTTTTTATTCCATTTTCTAACATATAAAATTTTTGCCTTTATTTCTTTTAAAAAACTATCCACAGTTCCTTTATTTTCATTTTCAAATAAAATCAAATATAAATTATCTTTTTGAAATGTGCCAATTTTTTCAATATAAACGCCCTCCAATTTCTTTTCTATTTCAATTTTTAAAGGTAAAGAAAAAACAAAAAAAGAAAATTTTTTAAGAGAAAAGAGATCCAAAAAAATTAAATCTGTCCCACAAAAAGGTGTAATTTCCTCTTTTAATTTCTCTATTTTCTCTATAATCTTCTTTCTTCTCTCAATTTCAGTGATTAAATTTAAACTATCCTTATAAATTTCATCAAGAGAAAATTTTTCTATAATTTCTTTTTCCTCTTTTTCATCTATAAAAATTTTTTCAAATTCTTCTTTTTTTTCTCCCATAATATTTTTCAAAAACTCAATTTTTTTAATTTTTTTTTCTATTTCTTCTTTCGGAACCACCTTTTTTTCAAAACCCTCAAAAGAAATACTTTCAATTTCAACAATACCAGCACTCTGCAATTTTTTCAATAATTTCTCACTATCTCCTATAAAAAAACAGTTAAATTTTTTAATCTTGCTTATCATGAGTATTCCTTATTTATTCTTACATAATCTTCTGTTAAATCACAACCATATGCAGTTGCAGAAAAATTACCCCTTTTTAAATCAATTTCAATTTTTATCTCCTTATTTTTCATAAGTTGTATAAGTTTATCTTTCTCATATTCAACTGGTTTTCCTTTAAATACAGTTATTCCACATATTTTAATTTCAATATTTTTCATATCAATTCTTGCATTAGTTGAACCAATAGCAGCAACAATTCTCCCCCAGTTTGGATTTGCACCAGAGATAGCAGTTTTAACTAATAAAGAACCACAAACTTTCTTTGCGACTCTCCTTACATCTTTTTTACACCATCCACCATTTACATTTACTTCAATAAGTTTACTTGCACCTTCTCCATCTGAAGCAATTTTTTTTGCAAGTTCTATACATAATTTTTTTAGAGAATTACAAAAAATTTCAAATTCAGGACTATCTAAATGTATTGTTTTATTTCTTGCCAGACCATTAGCAAGAATTATAACTGTATCATTTGTGCTTGTATCATTATCAACTGTTATCATATTAAATGATTCATCAACTGCTTCTTTCAATGCAAAATCTAAAGCCTTTTTATCAATAACAGCATCTGTTGTAATAAAACATAACATTGTTGCCATATTTGGATTAATCATTCCAGCACCCTTTGCCATTCCTCCTATATAAACTTCTTTTTTCCTTCCTGAAATTCCAGTATTTATTTGGTATTCTTTTGGAAAAGTATCAGTTGTCATTATACCTTTTGCGGCAAGAATATTATTTTTGGGAGAAAGGTTTTCAATTAATCTATCAAATCCATTTATTATTTTCTCATACGGTAATCTTTCACCAATAATACCTGTTGAAGCAAAAAGTATTGAATTTTTATCTATTTTTAACTTTAAAGCAAGTTCTTCTATCAATTTCACTGTTAATTCCCAGTTTTCTTGACCATTACATGCATTTGCATTCCCACTATTTATCAAAATTGCTTTTATCTCATTTTTAATATTTTTAATAGACCATAAAACACTATATGATTTAAACTGATTTGTTGTAAATGTCCCTGATGCTATACAAGGAGAAGGAGAATAAATCAAAACTAAGTCCTCTTTACCATTACTTTTTATTCCACAATTTATACCATTTGCATAAAAACCAACTGGATAAGTTATTCCTTTCCCCATTTTTTAATCAAAAATTCTGCAAAAATTAAATCATCTGGATATGTTATTTTTATATTCGTTTTTTCTCCATCAATACAATAAATTTTATTATACCCCATTTTTTCAACAAAAAAAGAATCGTCTGTGCCTTTCATATTTTTAAATTTCAAATATGCGGTTTTTATCAAATCTATTTTAAATCCTTGAGGTGTTTGAACAATAAAGATATTTTCTCTTTCAAGCGTTTTTTTTACAAAATTATATTTTACTTCTTTGACTGTATCTATCATTTTTAAAACTGGTATACATGCTCCATATTTTTGAGTTCCTTCAATAACTTTCTCAATAAGATTACCACTCACAAATGGCCTTGCAACATCGTGAATTAAAACAATCCCATCTACTTCAATCTTTTTAAGACAATTTATAACACTATCCTTTCTTTCTCTCCCACCTTCAATTACAATAACATCTGGAAATTTATCATTTAAAATATTTTGCCCCTTTTTTATATAATCTTTTGGTAAACTTAAAAATATTTTGTCAACAAATTTATAAAACTTTTCAACTGAATATAAAAATAGTTCTTTGCCGTTCAATTTGATAAAAGATTTTGGAATATCTGATTTTAACCTTCTTCCTTTACCAGCACCTAAAAGGATAGCAAATATCATTTTAATCTTGCAAATATAATTCTTCCTGTGGGAGTTTGTATTGCACTATCTATGACTATATCAACAACTTTACCTATATATTTTGAAGCATTTTCAACTACAATCATTGTTCCATCTTCAAGATAACCAACACCTTGACCAGCTTCTTTACCCTCTTTTATAATTTTAAGAGATATCTCTTCTCCACTCATCAATCTTGGCCTTAGAAGTGTTGTTAATGTATTAAGATTTAAAACTTTTATATTCTGAACTTCAGCCACCTTTGTAAGATTAAAATCATTTGTAAGAATTGCTGCCTTTAATTCTGAAGCAAGTTTAACAAGTTTTGTATCTACTGCTTCAATATCAGGATAATCAATATCATAAACTTTTGCATCAATTGTCTTATCTTCTCTCAATTTATTCAAAACTTCAAGCCCCCTTCTTCCTCTCTGTCTTTTTGTATCACTTGAAGCATCAGCAAGTCCCTGTAATTCTTTTATTATAAATTTAGGAATAATCAGTTTATAATCAATAAATCCACTTTTTGCAAGTTCATAAACTCTCCCATCAATTAATATACTTGTATCAACAATTAATAATCTTTCTCCCTCTTTTATACCCCCTAATATTGGAAGGATAAATCCAAGTTCCTCAACACCTTTTATTCCACTCATAACACCAAGATATAAAAAAATGAAATATAAACCAAATCTTATTAAATTTTCTATCTTTGGGTCTTCAAATGGTATTAAAAGAATGAAATTTGCAATAAGTATCGCTGTTAATAATCCAACTATTAATCCGCCAACCGCAAGAATAAGTTTTTTAGGAGGAATTTTACTTAAAAGAATTTCAATACCTATAACAATCAACGAACCAAAAAAGCCAATTAAAATTCCTATTATTTTTTCATTTGGGAGACAATAAAAACCTGCTAAAACACACAAAATTAAAAAGAAACCTCTTATAATCCAAAGACCCATTTTCTCACCTCCTTAATTTATTTTAACATATTTTAAATTTTATAAAACCTCTGATATAAAACCTCCACCCACAACTTCATCATCTTCATAAAAAACAACTGCCTGGCCTGGTGTAGGAGCCCTTTGAGGTTTTTCAAATTCAACTCTGACTTTATTATCTTCTATTGGTGTAATTATTGCTTTTGCCGGGTTATGCTTATATCTTATTTTTGCGTTAACTTTCATACTTTTTTCAAGTTTCTCAATGGAAATAAAATTTATATTTTCTGCTATAAGAATTTTTTTATAAAGGTCTTTTTCCTCACCTACTACTATTTTATTATTTTTTCCATCTATTTCAATTACATAAAGTGGTTTACCTTTTGCTATTCCAAGTCCCCTTCTCTGTCCAATTGTATAGTATATAATTCCTTTATGTTTTCCAAGAATATTTCCATTTTTGTCAATTATATCACCTTCTTTTCTTGAATCACCAAAAATAAAAAATCTATCACCTCTTATAAAATCTTGGCTTTCCTCTTTATCAGATAAAGGTAAATTATTTTCTTTTGCTATTCTTCTAATATCCGTTTTCTTATATTCTCCTAATGGGAAAATAATTTGTGATAGTTGTTTTTGTGTCAGTAAAAATAAGAAGTAACTCTGGTCTTTATCTTTATCAATACCCTTTTTCAAAATATATCTTTTCCTTTTCTCATCAAAAAAAACTCTTGCGTAATGACCTGTTGCAAAATAATCAAATTTAATTCCTAACGAAAATGCTTTTTTTAATAATATATCAAATTTCAGATACCTATTGCATATAACACATGGATTTGGAGTTTTTCCAGATAAATATTCATTTTTAAAGTATTCAAAAACAATTTCATTATATTCCTTTCTTAAATCTATGATATAAAATGGAATATTTAAAATTTTGCAAACTTTTTCAACATCTTCAATATCTTTTTCCTCTGGACCATAGCAAGCACTTTTAAAATTCACAAATCTTCTATCTTTTTCATAAAAAATTTTCATAAATATACCTATTACCTCATATCCTTTCTCCTTCAATAATAAAGCAGCAACAGATGAATCAATTCCTCCTGAAAGACCAACAACGACTCTAATTTTTTCCATAATAATAAATTTTACCACTTAAAAATAAAATATGTTAAAATATACTTTTAAAAAGGAGGGGAATATGTTAAGTGACCTTGAAATTGCTCAGAAGGCAGAAATTAAGCATATAAAGGAAATTGCAGAAATAGCAGGTATTGATGAGGAATATCTTGAATTATATGGAAATTATAAGGCGAAGGTATCTCTTGAAATTTTAAAAAAAATAGAAAATAGGCCAAACGGTAAATATATTGATGTAACTGCAATAACACCAACTCCTCTTGGAGAAGGTAAAACAGTTACAACTATAGGACTTTCACAAGCAATAGGAAAACTTGGTAAAAAAGTATTTACATGTATAAGACAACCATCTCTTGGACCAGTTTTTGGAATTAAAGGTGGGGCTGCTGGAGGAGGATATTCGCAGGTTATACCAATGGAGGATTTTAATTTACATTTAACAGGAGATGTCCATGCTGTTGGTATTGCCCACAATTTACTTGCTGCTTTTGTTGATAACTCTGTTTATAAAGGAAATCCATTAAATATAGACCCATTAACAATTACTTGGCCAAGAGTAGTTGATGTTTCAGATAGATTTTTAAGACATATTATTATTGGACTTGGAGGTAAAGAAAATGGATTTCCAAGAGAAACAGGATTTGATATAACAGTTGCTTCTGAAGTTATGGCTATCCTTGCTTTAACCACTGGACTTTTTGATTTAAGAAAACGCCTTTCCAAAATTATTGTTGCTCAAACATATGACAAAAAACCTGTTACTGCAGAAGATGTTAAAGCAGCAGGAGCAATGACAGTTTTGTTAAAAGATGCAATAAAACCAAATTTAATGCAAACACTTGAACATACCCCAGTTTTTGTTCATGCAGGACCATTTGCAAACATTGCTCATGGAAATAGTTCAATAATTGCAGATTTAATTGCTATTAAACTTGCTGATTATGTAGTAACTGAAAGTGGATTTGGTGCTGATTGTGGAATGGAAAAATTCATGAATATAAAATGTAGATATAGTGGACTTACACCTGATTGCGTCGTAATAGTCTGTTCAATAAGGGCATTAAAAGCACATAGTGGTAAATTTAAGGTTGTTCCTGGAAAGCCATTAGATAAAGGACTTATTGAAGAAAATATAAAAGCATTAGTTGAAGGAGCAAGTAATTTAAAAAAACAAATTGAGAATGCAAAGATTTTTGGTATTCCATGTGTAGTTGCAATAAATAAATTCACAACAGATACTGAAAAAGAAATAGAAAAAACAAAGGAACTTGCAATTGAATTTGGAGCAGATGATGTGGCAGTAAGTGAAGTATGGGAAAAAGGTGGTGAAGGTGGTCTTGAACTTGCTGAAAAAGTTATAAAAGCATGTGAAAAAGATAAAAATTTCCAATTTTTATATCCACTCCAATGGGATATTAAAAAGAAAATAGAAGCAATTGCAACAAAGATTTATGGAGCAGAAAAAGTAGAATATTCTTCTTTAGCAGAGGAGAAAATCAATCTTTATACAAAATGGGGATTTTCAAATTTACCTATATGTGTAGCAAAAACTCATCTATCTCTTTCACACGACCCAAATTTAAAAGGTGCTCCAAAAGGATTTACATTACCAATAAGAGATATAAGAATTTCTGCTGGTGCTGGTTTTTTATATCCATTATGTGGAGAAATAAGAACTATGCCAGGACTTCCAAGTCAACCTGCAGGAACAAAAGTAGATATAGATGAAGAAGGTAAAGTAGTTGGATTATTTTAAAATGTTAAAAATAGAAAATTTAAGTGTTAAAAGTGGTGATAATTTAATTCTCAAAGATATTTCATTAGAAGTAAAGGAAAAAGATATTACTATTATTTTTGGCCCCAATGGTTCAGGAAAGTCGACATTAATTAAAACAATAATTGGAATTTCTGGATATGAAGTGGTCCAAGGTTCTATTTATTTTGAGGGGAAAGATATTACTAATTTACCAATAAGCAAAAGAGCAAATATGGGTATAGGGATAATGTTTCAAAATCCTCCAAAAATATATGGATTAAGGATTTATGAAATTGCAAGATATATTAACAAAAATGAGAACGAAATAAGAGAATTAGCTGAAAAACTAAATATATTAGAATTTTTAAGAAGAGAAATAAATGTTGACCTTTCTGGCGGAGAAATAAAAAGAGTTGAATTATTTCAAGTTCTACTCCAGAAACCAAAATTACTTTTACTTGATGAACCTGAATCTGGAGTAGATATTGAAAATATATCCATTATGGGAAATGTTTTGAATGAATATCTAAATGAAAATAAATGTTCTGCTTTAATAATTACTCATACTGGATATATTCTTGATTATATAAATGCAAAAAATGGATGTGTTTTAATTGATGGGAAAATAAAATGTAAAAGTGATCCATTTAAAATATTTGATATGATAAAAAATTCGGGTTATAAAATATGTGAGAAATGTGAAGATGGAAGAATTGAAGGAAATTGAAAAAGTTGGTTTTAAAATTGATGAAAAAGAAAGGACAGGAAGTTTTATTCAAAAAGATAATAAAGTAATTTCTTTTAAATCTTTTCAAGAGGGGGTAGAGGTTTTATCAATTGAAAATGCATTAGAAAAATATCCTGAAATAAAAAAGAATTATTATGGAAAAGGATTTAAAGAGATAAAAAAGGATTATGAGGAAGACACAGAAGGCGGATACTTTATACGAGTTAAAAAGGGAGTGAAAACATTTTTTCCTGTTCAAGCATGTTTATTTTTAAAATCAAAAAAATTCAAGCAGAAAGTTCACAATTTAGTAATAGTTGAAGAAGATGCGGAATTATATTTAATAACAGGTTGCACATCAGCAAAAGAAACAGAAAATTCCTATCATATTGGTATATCAGAATTTTTTATTCACAAAAATGGATTTTTAAATTTTACAATGATACACTCATGGAAAGAAGATATAGAAGTTGAACCAAAAAGTATTTCAATTGTTGAAGAAAATGGGATTTTTATTTCAAATTATATATGTCTTACCCCTGTTAAAAAAATTGTTATGTATCCAACTTCTATTTTAAAAGGGAAAAATTCAAGGGCAAGATTTAACTCAATGATTATTTCATATCCAAATTCTTATAAAGATATAGGAAGTAGATGTATTCTTGCAAATCAAAATACCTCCACTGAAATAATAAGTAGGTCAATAAGTTACGGTGGAAAAGTAATAGCAAGAGGACATATAAAGGCAGATGCTCCAAATGTAAAGGGACATCTTGAATGTAAAGGCCTTATTATTTCAGAAGAAGGGACAATAGATGCAATCCCAGAACTGGAAACAAATTATAAAGATGTTGAACTTTCACATGAAGCAGCGATTGGGAAAATAAAAAAAGAGGAAATAGAATATCTTGCAAGTAGGGGAATTCCTGAAGAGGAAGCACAATCATTAATAATAAGAGGTTTTATGAATGTTGAAATTCTTGGACTGCCTGAAATTATTGAAGAAGAAATTAAAAAAACAATTTATTCAATAAGTTCTGGTATTTAGAAGGTTGACCATTCTTTAAAAAATAAGTAAAATTAAAGGAAAAATTTATGGATAGAAAAAAAATTTACATTTACTTATTTATTCTAATTGCAGGTATCCTCTGGATTAAATTTTATGAATCAAGGTTAATAAATATTCTGTGGATAAAAGCAGATAGAGCATTTCATCTTGGGAAATATGATAAAGCAGAAAAATATCTTGGGAAAATTGCAAAACAGAAACCAGAAGAAGTTGATGCATATATTTTGAAAGCATGGCTTGAATGGAGTCAAGCGATATCTAAAAATGACAAAAAGAAATTAAATGCTGCCATAAAAACATTAAGAATTGGACAATGGTATAATCCATTCAATTTTAAACTTTATCTTGAAGAAGGAATTATGTGGAATGCTTTTGGAAATGATGAGGATGCATTAAGAGCATTTAAAGTTGTTTATGTTATAGGAACAATACCTTATGTTAGAATTTATCCTCATAAATTGAAAAGTATGGGCAAAAAAGTTGAAGCATATAAAGCAATGAAGAAAATATATGAGAAATATAAAGATGAGATTACTTTAAGATGTCTTGAAAAATTAAAAAAAGAAATTTCTGCCTAAATGAATTTAAACTTATATAAAATAGAAAGATATAGAATTAAAATAAATGGGAGGGTTCAAGGAGTAGGATTTAGACCAACAATTTTTAGATATGCAAACCAATTTAATCTTTCTGGATATGTCTGTAATACATCTGAAGGTGTTTTGATTGAAATAGAAGGGAAAAAAGAAAACATTGATAAATTTATAAAAAAAATTAAAAATTCTCCACCTCCAAGAGCAAAAATAAAAGAGATTGATATTGAAAAGATAGATATAAAAAATGAAGATGGATTTAGAATTATTGAGAGTAAAAATGATTTAGATATAAAAGTAGAAATTTCTCCTGATATAGCAACATGTAATGATTGTCTAAAAGAACTTTTCAATAAGAATGATAGAAGATATTTATTTCCATTTATAAACTGCACAAATTGTGGTCCAAGATTTACAATAACAAAGAAAATTCCCTACGATAGAGAAAATACTACAATGGCAGAATTTATAATGTGCGAAGAATGTAGAGAAGAATATGAGAATATTTATTCAAGAAGATTTCATGCTCAACCAAATTGCTGTTTTAAATGTGGGCCTGAAGTAAAACTTATAGATAATAAAGGGAATAAAATATCTGAGAATATAAAGGCAATAAAGGAAACATCAAAATTACTTAAAGAGGGAAAAATTATTGGTATTAAAGGAATTGGAGGTTATCATATTGCTTGTGATGCTTTAAATGAAAAAACAATAAAAATTTTAAGAGAGAGAAAAAAAAGATATGAAAAACCATTTGCTTTAATGGCAAAAAATATTGAAGTAATAAAAAGGTATTGTTTTATTAATAAAGAAGAAGAGGAAATTTTAAAATCTTGGGAAACTCCAATTGTTTTATTAAAAAAGAAAAATGAGATCCTCCCAGAGATAATTGCTCCTGTAAATCAATATCTTGGCTTTTTCCTTCCATATACACCTATTCATCATCTTCTATTTTATTTTGACAAAAATTTAGATATTTTAATTATGACAAGTGGAAATTTTTCAGAAGAACCGATAATATATGATGATAAATTTGCATTTGAAAGATTAAAAGACATATGTGATTTCTTTTTAACTCACAACAGAAAGATACATATAAATTGTGATGATTCTGTTTTAAGGGTTTTTAATAAGAAAATTTATTTTATAAGAAGGTCAAGAGGCTATGTTCCCTCACCAATTGAAATTCCATACAATTCAAAAAAAGTAATATTTGCAGCAGGTTCTGATTTAAAAAATACTTTTGCCTTTGTTAAAAATAATAATGTTTATTTAAGCCAGCATATAGGTGATTTAGAAAATTATTTTTCACAAGAATCATATAAAAAATCAATAGAATTGTTTAAAAATATACTTGAAATTGAGCCAGAAGTTATTGTTTATGATATGCATCCAGAATATTTTTCTTCAAAAATTTCAAAAGAAATATTTAAGGATTTAAAGAAAATAGAAGTTCAGCATCATCATTCCCATATTGCTTCATGTATGGCTGATAATAAATTAAAAAATGAAAAAATTATAGGAGTTGCATTTGATGGAACTGGTTATGGAATTGATGGAAAAATATGGGGTGGAGAATTTCTTATATGTGATTATGAGGATTTTGAGAGGACTTGTCATTTAAAATATATGCCAATTTTGGGGGAAATTTCAATAAAAGAGGTATGGAGAATTGGTGCTGCATATTTATATAAAATATTTGGAGATGAATTTTTAAATCTTGATATTGAATTTGTTAGAAAGATTGATAAGAAAAAATGGGAAATAATGAAAACACAGATTGATAATAATATTAATCTTTTTTATAATTCAAGCATGGGGAGATTATTTGATGCTGTAAGTTCAATCTGTGGAATAAGAGAAAAGATTACATATGAGGGTCAGGCATCTATAGAACTTGAAATGAAGATAGAAAAAGATATAAAAAGAAAGCATTATGATTATGAAATAAAAAAGGAAAACAATGTTTATATTATAGACCCAGAGATTATATTGAGAGAAATTGTTAAAGATATAAAAAATAAAGTGAGTGTCGGAATTATCTCATTTAAATTTCACATAACAATTTCAGAAATTATAAATCAAATATGTAAAATTTTAAGAGATGAAAGAAATATAAATAAAGTTTGTTTATCAGGTGGAGTATTTCAGAATATTTTTTTATTGAATGAGACATTTAACTTATTAAAGAAAAATAAATTTGAAGTTTTCATTCATAATAAAGTCCCAACAAATGATGGAGGCATTTCACTTGGTCAGGCAATTATAGCCACTTTTTTAACAGGCAATACCTAAACTTATTTTTTAAGAAACATATGAAATGAAATTATTAATAAATAAAGCGCAAATAATTTTCTCAATAATTTTTCAGGAATTGATATAGCACATTTTGCTCCCAAAAATGCACCTAAAATAAATCCGAGACAGATAAAAATTGCAACTGGTACATTTGCATACCCTTTTTTATAATATGTCAAAGCAGCAAGAATACCAATTGGTGGAACCATAAGAAGTAAAGTAGTTCCCTGTGCTTCATGTTGTGAAAAACCAAAAAAATAAATTAAAATAGGTATAATTATTGTTGCTCCACCAATTCCAAGGAGTCCACTTATCGTTCCAGCAAGAATTCCTACCAAAATAAAGAGTAAAAATCTAAATATATCCATTATTTTTTAAATTCAACTTTTAGAGGAAGTCCTTTTTCAATTTTCTCTTTAATTTCTTTAACTGTATTTTCAATTAAAACATATCTTTCAGGAGAGGATGGGTGAGTTGTCAAAAATATATCCTTTGTTGAACCAGGATATTCAGCAGCAATTTTTCTCCATAAATTAGCAACATCTGTAATATCATATCCACTTACTGCAAGAATATATGTTCCAAGATAATCTGCTTCCTTTTCAAATTCCTTTGAATATACAAGCCCACCAAGTTGGCTAAAAATACCTTGTGTATTTATTCCTGTTGCTATAGTTATAGCAATATCAAAAATTGAACCTATAATTCTATTTCCCATTGTTTTTTGAACATGGTCTAAAACAGCATGAGCAATCTCATGTGATAAAACAAGTGCAAGTTCATTATCTGATTGTAAAAATCTTAAAAGTCCAGGAGTCACAAAAATTGTTCTTCCATCTGTAAAAGCATTTATTGTGTCTCTAATTTGTGGGTCAAAAATCAATTTAAAAGAAAAAGGACATATTTTTGTTACAGGAACATTAAATTTTAAAATTTCCCCTTCTCTTTCAACAATAAACTCAACATTTTCTCTTTTTTCATCAATTGAATTAACAATTTTTAAAAATGAGTCAATATCTTTAACTTTTTTCCCATCTACTTGAATGATTTTGTCATTTATTTTCAATCCTGCTTTATAAGCACCAAAATCAGGATGTAAATATAAAATTGTTGGTTGTTCTTCAACTATATATTTTTTCCTTATAATTTCAAGTTGCTCTTTTTTGTAAGTATTTTTATTATGAACTATTATACCAAATGAAATATTAGGTTTTTTATTATAATAATTTAAAGCACCTTTTAATAAAGGGAGCCCAACCCTATATAATCTCTGTTCCTTTTCAAGATAGGAAAATAATGCAATCTCTTCCTGTTTTATTCTTTCTTCTTCTATGGCTTCTTTTGGTAATTGAGGTTGTTTTAAAGTTGGTGCACAATTAGAGAATAAAAGCAATATTAAACAAAATTTTATTATTCCTATTTTTCTCATCCTTCCCTCCAAAATTTATTTTAACAAAATTTTTCAAAAAGTAAATAAAATTTTGAAATATTGACCTTTTTAGTTGGAAAATGTTAAATTATAAAAAAGGACTTAAAATGGTTAAAATTTCTCCTTCTTTACTTTCTGCTGATTTTTCCTGTCTTGGAAAAGAAGTTAAGAAAGTTACTGAAGCAGGGGCTGATTTAATTCACTTTGATGTTATGGATGGACACTTTGTCCCTAATCTAACTTTTGGACCAATGGTTTTAAAATCTATAAGGAAATATTCTCATTTACCTTTTGAAGCACATTTAATGATAACAAATCCTGAAAAATATTGGAAAGAGTTTGCTGATAGTGGAGCAGACATTATAGGAATTCATATTGAGTGTGATATAGACCATAGAAGATTGATTGAAGAAATTAAAAATTATGGGAAAAAAGTTTGCATTGTAATAAATCCACCAACAGAAATTGAAAAAATTTATCCTTTTTTAGAAATTATTGACATAGTTCTTATAATGACTGTTAACCCAGGATTTGGTGGTCAGAAGTTTATTTATAAGGTTGTTGATAAGATAAAAAAAGTTAATGAATATAGAAAAAATAGAAATTTAAATTTTGAAATTGAGGTTGATGGTGGAATAAATAATGAAACTGCAAAAATCGTTATTGAAAATGGGGTTGATATACTTGTTGCAGGTAATTATATTTTTTCAGGAAATGACTATAAAGAAAGGATAGAAAGTTTAAGATGGAAAAAATAAGTTTTGAAAAATTAAAGTTATTAAAAAGCAAAGAAGATATTGAAAATGAAGTAAAAGAGATAATTGAGAAAGTTGAAAAAGAAAAAGATAAAGCGATTTTTTATTTTACGGAGAAATTTGATAATGTTAAATTGGATAGTTTAAAAGTAAGTGAAAAAGAAAGGAAGGAAAGTTGGAAAAGTTTAAAAGGTGAAATTTTTTTATCAATTAGAAAGGCAAAGGAAAGGATAGAAAAATATCATAAAAGGCAAATACCAAAAGGATTTAAAATAAAAGAAGAAAATATTGAGATTGAATTTAAATTTTCACCTATTGAAAAAGTCGGAGTTTATATTCCAGGAGGGCAAGCACCTTTAATCTCAACAGTTTTAATGACTGTAATTCCAGCCAAAATTGCAGGTGTTAAAGAAATATATGTTTCTTCTCCTCCTTCTTTTTCTGGAAAAGTCCATCCATTAATTGTTGCAGTTTGTGATTATCTTGGTGTAAAAGAAATTTTTTCAGTTGGTGGAGTTCAGGCAATAAGTGGTTTTGCTTTTGGTACAGAAACAATTCCTAAAGTTGATTTAATAGTAGGCCCTGGAAATAAATATGTAAATACTGCAAAAAAATTACTATATGGAGTAGTTGGAATTGATTTACCAGCAGGACCAAGTGAAGTTGTTATTTTTTCAGATAGTTCAGGAAATGAAAAATTTATTGAATATGATTTAAAGGCACAGATGGAGCATACAGATGGAATTGGTATTTTAATAACGACGGATGAAAAAATTGGAGAAAAAGTTGCAAAAAGAGTTGAAAAAGGATATTTAATATTAGTTAAAGATGAAAAAGAGGCAATTGAAATAATAAATTATATCTCACCAGAACATTTACAGATAATCTCAAAAAAACCTGATATTTTTATAAAAAATTGTAAAGCAGGTGCAATTTTTATTGGAAATTATACATCAGCAGTAATTGGTGATTATTTTGCAGGTCCATCACATGTTTTACCAACAGGAAAAACAGCAAGATTTTCCTCAGGACTTTCTGTTTTCACATTTCTAAGAAGTTATGCAATAATAAAATGCAAAAAAGAATTTATAAAAAAATATGGCAAATATATAGAAAAAATGGGAGAAATTGAGGGGCTTAAAAATCATATAAATTCAATAAAATTAAGAAATTTATAATTTTAATGGCTTGCCTATTTTTGCTGATAAGTCTGCTTTAAATATAATTTTGTGAGTTAATGCTGCATCTTCAAGGTCTGGGAATGGTTTTTTATTATTCAGTATACAATCAACAAAATGGTTAACTTCTCCTTCAAATGGATGATGTCTTACATCTCCACTATCTGGTAAAATTGTTGGAATTGTTATATAATCGGTTTGTCCTGGAAATTTATGGGGTGCAAAAACTTTATTATTTCTTATTGTCCCCTTTTCCCCAAATAGTTCAATATTAAAAATATATGGTGTCTTACAATCAAGAGAAGAAGCAACTTTTCCTATTGAACCATCTTCAAATCTTATTAAAGTTACACTTGTTGGATCATATTCATATTCTCTAAAATCTGGATTTTTGCTCCTTGTTGAATATGAAAATACTTCAACTGCCTTTTTATTCATAAACCATAATAAAGCATCAACTGCATGACAACCCGCTGAAAGTAAAGAACTTCCACCTATATCTTTTTTTATATTCCAGGTATATTGTTTATACCAAGGACCTATTCCATGAAAATAATCAACCTCTCCATAATAAATATGACCTATTGTATCATCTTTTAATAGTTTATCTATTGTCATCAAAAGAGGATTCCAGTGTAAAACAAAACTTACAAGTGTTTTGACATTATTTTTTCTAACTGCCTCAAGCATTTTATTTAAATCATCTTCATTTAAAGCAACTGGTTTTTCAATTAAAATGTGTTTTTTATATTCTGCTGCTATAATTGTTTCTTCTGGATGTAGATTGTTTGGAGTGCATATTGAAACAATATCTATTTCTTCTTTTTCAAGCATTTCTTTATAATCAGTATATATTTTTGCAGAAAAACCATATTCTTTTAATTTATTTTCCGCTGACTCTTTTGTTCTTCCACAAACAGCAACAAGTTGGCAATTAGGATTTTGAATATAGGCAGCCATATGCTCACCTGAAACCCATCCAGTTCCTACAACTGCGACTTTTAATTTCTTCATTTTAACTCCATTTTTGTATATTTTAAACCACTTTTACAAAGTTGTAAAATTTGACTTGACAAAAATATTTTTTAATTTAAAATTGTTGATAATTGGTAGCACATATATTAAAATAGTAACACAAATGGAGGAGAAAATGAAAAAGATTAAAAAATTTAAAAATAGAAAAAGAAGAAAAGATGGCTTCACTTTGATAGAACTTTTGGTAGTGGTAGCCATAATTGCTATTTTGGCTGCAATGCTTTTACCTGCTCTTTCAAAAGCAAGAGAAAAAGCAAGACAAGTAACTTGTATGAATAATTTAAGGCAGGTTGGTATAGCATTTGAAATGTATAAAAATGATTATGATGGAACATATGTTGATAACCCTAACTGGAAAGCTAAATTATGGCAGTATGTTTCTCCAAATATGAGAAATAAAATAAGTTATTGTCCAAGCAGACATGGTAAAAATATTAGTCATAATGATTGGTATTATGGACAGGGTTATAATATTGGTACAATCCCTATAGGAGGAGATGTCGTTGGATTTGAAGGTATAAAAGAAGGAC
>CAZCUO010000116.1:0-3248 GCA_964502135.1 uncultured bacterium | reverse complement strand
TATTTTAAAAAAATTTAAATCTGAAAACTTTTTCTGGATTGGTTCTCTTTTATTTATTACAACTTATAGGATATATGCCTGTTTTAGTGGAGGAAATTTAACAGAACATTTATTTATCTTTTTCTTTATCATTTCATTTTATTTACTAATAGAAAAACCAACAAAAATAGGAGATTTTATTTTAGGAAATTGTTTTGTGTGGTTATCAATGTTTAAACAACCATATTTTTTGATAGTTTTTGTTTTATTTTTATTTTTCAGAAACAGAATTTTTAAAGGAGAAATTAAATTTTTCATAAGTGGTTTTTTATTTTCCTTTATTTTCTTTCTTTACATTTTTATTAAAGGATTTCCTGAAAGTATGGATACAATAATTTTCCCTTTTCATTTAACAAAAGGAACACAAAGTAAGAAAATTAATGATTTTTTAGGTTTAATAGGTGATCTTGATTATAGAATAAGAGTAATTTTATTTATAGGTCCAGGAAAACAAATCCTTATGATGCTGATTCCTATCTTGTTTGTAAAAGATAAATTAAGGGTTTTATTTTTTAGTTTATTAGCAACTATATTTTTTATTTATTTCTTTACATTTGCTCTCTATGCTCATTATATCCTCCTTTTAAATATACCTTTAATTGTTGGAAGCATAATTCTTATAAGAAACTATTCCAAAAAATTAATAATTCTTTTTCTTTTAATTTGCCTTCTTTCTCCTTTTAATTTAATGAAAAAAAGAGTTTTTCATTTCAAAAGAGCATTTTATAAATTTGTGATTTTAAAAGACAAAAGAATAATTGTTCATCCTCTTGTTTTTACTGTTATAAAATATGTAAAATCAGGAGAAACATTTTTTATGATTCCAGATTATTGTGAGGTATATTTTTTAACAAACACAGAAAGTCCATGGAGGTTTTCTGGGGTAGGGACTAATATTAGTACTTTTTTTAAAGAAGAACTTAAAAAACTTATAAGAGAAAAGCCACCTGATTATTTTTATCTTGAAATGCCAATTGAAGAATTTGAAAAAACATTTGAACTTAAATCAAATGAATATAAACTTTTACATCTTGAAAATAATTTTTACAGGTTCATAATTTTTAAATATAATTCCTCATAATTTTTTACCATTTTTTCCAATGAAAATTTTTCTTTAATATAACAATATCCTTTTTCTCCTATTTTTTTACAGATTTCAGGCTTTTTAAGTAAAAAAATAATTTTTTCTTTAATTTGATTTATATTTTTAGGATTAACTAAAAAACCCGTTTCTCCATCTTTTACTATTTCTTTTCCTCCTCCAATTTCAGAACATATAACTGGTTTTTTACATAGCATCCCCTCAATAATTAAATTTGGCATACCTTCCCATAAAGAAATTAGAACAACGATATCTGAAATTTTTATCAATTCAGGAAGATCATTTCTATAACCAGTAAAAATAACATCATCTTTTAAGTTAAGTTTTTCGGTCAATTTCAGCAATTTCTTTTTTTCTTTTCCCTCCCCTACGATGATAAATTTTACTTCTTGAAAATCTTTTTTAACATCTTTTGCTATATATAAAAATGTTTCAAGATTTTTTTCAAATGATAATCTTCCTCCGGTTAAAATAATTTTTTCATTTTTGATTTTAAGTTCATTTTTTAATTCATCCTTCACTTTTAAATTTTCATATTTCTCAACTTCTATTCCATTATAAATAACTTTAAATTTTTCTTCCTTTCCATCAATTTTTCTTAAATAAATCTTTTTTACCTCCTCGGAATTACAGACAATTTTATTAGTAAATTTAAAGAGGATTTTATCAATTAAAATGTGATACCATTTTTTCCATAAATCTGCACTTCTTTCTGATGCAATTATAAAAGGAACTCTGCAAAAAATACCTGCTAATCTTCCCCATGTATTAGATGTAAACATGAAAGTATGAAGTATTTGAGGTTTTTCTTTTTTAATTATCTTTATTAAGTGGAAAAGAATAAAAATATCAAATTTGAATTTTTTTTGAAGAATATAAAGAGGAACAATTCTTTTAAAGTCCTCTTCCATTCTTCCACTTCTCAAAGCAATCAAAAATGGTTCAAATTTTTTCTTATCAATATTTTTAATCAATAAATAAAGTTGTTTTTCTGCCCCTCCAATCTGTAGTGTTCCTATAACATAAGCAATTTTAATTCTATCTGATTGAGGAGATTCTGTTTTGACCAGCCCAGTTATACCATTTTTCTTTATCATATCCAAAATCAATTCCTGTTATTTTTCTCAATGATTCTCTTGCAACTCTTTTTAATTCATAATTTTCACTTTTTAATAAATTTATTAAGGAATATATTGCTCTTTTATCTCCAATTTCTCCAAGTGCATAAGCAGAATATTCTCTAACAAGTAGATGATACCTGTCATTTAAATTTGAAATAAGTGGTATTGTCGCTCTTTTATCTTTTAAAATTGCCAGTGCTTTTATTGCTTCTAATTTTACTTCTATCTGCTTATCATATAGAGAGTTTATAACTGGTTCAACTGCTCTTAAATCCTTTATTTCACTAAGTGCCTTAATTGTTGCAGTTCTTACAAGCCATTCAGAGTCATTAAGTAATTCAATTAAATAACTTACAGTAATTGGATTTTTAATTTTTCCAAATACTTCTGCAACTTCTTTTCGGACAAGATATGATTTGTCTTTAACAAGTGGAAATAAAATATTTATATCTATATCTTTTATTTCTCCAAGTGACCATACAGCATATTTTCTTATTTCCCAGTTTTTATCTTTCAAGCACTCACACAAAAATGGTATGGCTTCCTTTATTTTGTTTTTTCCAAATCCGGTTATCAATTTTATCTTTATAAAATCACTCTGATTTTTAGCATAATTTATTAAAAATTCAACCTCTTCTTTATTTCTTGATAAAATTTCAATTATTTTCTCTTTTATTTCAATATCCGGTTCATTAATAATTTTTTCAAGAAATTTTAATGAATTTTCATCTTTAATTTCTCCACAAATTTCAATAAGTTTTAATTTCAATGATTTAGATGTTGTTTCGCTATTAAATTTTTCAATAATATATGGAATAGCAGAAGAACCAATTTTTATAAGAACTTTTTTTGCTTCTTTTGAAGGACTGGTTTTTCCAATAATTTTATCAAAATCTTCCCTTTCATCTTTATCTAACCTCCTGTAATCTTATTTTATTAGTCCAAGTTCTGCAAAACTCGTATAATCCACATTATTCTTCCCTAAA
>CAZCUO010000115.1:0-4255 GCA_964502135.1 uncultured bacterium | reverse complement strand
TCAGATTAAGCGAGTAAATAATAAACCATGTCTTCTTGTAAATGATATTCCTACACCTCCTATTTTCTATAGGATGAGAGCTAAGAGAAATTATGGTTATTGTAAAGATTTTAATGAAGCAGGTGTGAAAATACAGATGGTTACGGTACCTGTTGGTGGGTGGTATGCAGAAGTTTGGAAAGGTTCAGGAGTTTATGATTTTGAACCCATTGATTCAAGGATTAAATTCGCTCTACAAGGGAATCCAGATGGAAAAATTATAGTATCCTTAGGTTTGGGTCCGTATGATGGCTGGACAAAAGAACATCCAGAAGATATATGTCTGGATCAGAATGGACTTCCTGCAATGGGAAAGTTTGGATATGAAAGAGAATATTTTGGAGAGAAAAGAGATGAAAAAGACCAGCCTGTTTATTCATACTATTCTGCCCGTCTTCGCAAAGAAATAAACGAAACAATAATTGCAGTTATGAATTTCTTAAAAAAACAACCTTATTATAAAAGCATTATAGGTTTTTCACTTACTGGTGGACATGATGGACAGTGGCGCACCAGCGGAATAATTGGCAAAAATCTTGTTGATTATAGTCCAGCAGCGATTTCCTTATTCAGAGATTATATGCGTCGCAAGTATGTTACAGAAGATGCTCTTCGCAAGGCAACAGGATTAAAAGATGCAAAATTTGAAACTCTTATGCCTCCCTCTGTAGAAGAAAGAACCAAACCTGTTTTCTTCCGTGACCCTTCAAAAGATGTCTATTTAGCAGATTATTCTGCATTTCTTTCAGATGAGGTAGCAGAGATGCTTAACAGTTTCGGGAAAACAATAAAGGAGAATGCGGGTAAACCTGTTATTGTTCATACCTATTATTGTGAACAGATAAAAGGGATTATGAGAAATTTAAATGCTGCTGATAGATTGAGAGAATCTCCATATATTGATATTTTGACTAGTGTTTCCGAGTATAACCCATGGCGTCAGCCTGGAGGTCCTGGAAGTATCCACAATTGTATAGGTAGTATTTCACTTCATAATAAAATTTTTATCAATGAGTTAGATTACAGAACATGGAAAACTTACCCTGACCCAAAATTGAAACTTGAGCATGCTTATATAGAAAACATAGATGATTTTAATGCTGTAAACCAGAGGGACATAGGTATGATAATAGCAAAAGGACAGGGTGCTTATTACTATGATATGGGTGGTGGTTGGTTTAACGACAGAAAAATTATGGAGAGTATTGCAAAGTGCTACCAGATATATAACTTACTTCTCAATAGGCCTGATTCGTTTAGACCGGATGTGGCGGTTATTCTGGATGAAAGAAGTTGTCACTGGGTCTCTGAAAACGCAGATGCTTTAAGTTTGATAAGTTCAAGCATTACTTCCACTCATGATGCGTTGCTTGTATCTGGTGTCCCATTTGATGTTTTTCAGATGAAAGAATTGATAAAATTTCCAGATTTACTTAATTATAAAATTTATATATTCCTCAATACCTACTACATATCTCGTCAAGAGAGAATCTTTATTAAGGAAAACCTTAAAAAGAAAGGGAAAATTCTTGTATGGGTTTATGCATCAGGATTTCTTGAAGAAACTGGAAAATCCACAGATTATATTTCTGAATTGACAGGTATAAGGATTAAAACAGATGAAACTAAAAAATTGAACCTTAACACCAGACCTATTGATTCTCAAGAAGGAATTAGTAAAGGAGCCCCTCCTCTTATAAACAGTTTTCACGGTCAAAAATTCTGGATTGAAGATTCTATGGCAGTTCCATTTTTAAGATATGTTGAAGGAGGAGAAATTGCAGGTGCTTTAAAAAATTTTCAGGACTGGAAATCTATATATATCGCTGCACCTTGTGGACTTACACCAGAAATTATCAACAATATATCTAAATTGGGAAATGCATATGTGTGTAGTCCTCCGGGCTTGTCTGTATGGGTAAACCAAAATTTTCTTTCTATTCATGGAACAGTGGGAGGAAAATATAGGGTCAAACTGCCGAAATACTACAAAGTGATAAAAGATGCTTTTTCTGAAGAGATTATTGCTCGCAACACAGATTATATTGAACTTGAAATTTTGCCTCAAAAAACATATTGGTTTTTACTTGAATAATTTTTTGTTTTTTGGCAAATTCAAGCAATTTTGGCCGACTCCTTTACAAAATTCTTTAAGAAGGATAAAATAAATTTAAGTATGGTAAGTGTAGCTCAGCGGCAGAGCACTGGACTGTGGCTCCAGGTGTCGGGGGTTCAAATCCCCTCACTCACCCCTAATGGAGCAATTTGAAAAATTAGAGAGTATATCAAACGGTTTTTTGTAGACAGGACAAAGGTTTCCAGAATCAAAAGTGCAGTTCGAAAGTATAATATTTAAAAGTTTTCTTTTTTCAGAAAGTGGTTGATTAGAGTATAAAGTATAGGCATTTTGGGCAAGTTCCAGAATCAATTTTGCATCTTCTATTTTAATATCTTTTAATGAATTTTTACACTCTATTATTTCCCTTTCGATCTCCTCTTTTTCTTTTTCCCATTCTTTCATATTCTCTCTAAAAAATTCTTCTGAAATTAATCCGTCGAGTTTGTCTCTATATGCTTGTTTCATTCGGTTATTTATTTTTGTTAGGTGAGCATTCAAAACTTGTAATTTTTTTTCCATGTAGTTTCTTTCTTTTTCACTTCCTTTATTTATACACTTCTCAACCCATTTTGCAATCTTTTCGTCTATTTTAATCTTTTTAACAACTTCTCCTAAAAGTCCATCTAATTCTTCTTCTCTAATTCTGATGTTTCCACATTTTCCGCGGTATCCTGTGCAATGGTAGTACACATATTTTTCTTTTTTTATTTCTGCAGTTATTTTACATCCGCATTTTCCACAAATTAAAAGCCCCGAAAAAGCAAATTGCCTTTTTGTATATTGTGGTTTGTTGTATTGTCTCAACACCTCTTGCACTTTATCAAATAGTTCTTTAGAAATTAAAGGAGTATGTATTCCTTTCTTCAGTTCACCAGCCCAATAAAACATTCCGTAATAAAAGGGATTGTTTAAAATTCTGTGTATGTGGCTTTTATGAATCTTGCCACCATTACTGTTCCGAAAACCTTCTCTATTTATTATTTCAGCAATTGCTTTTTCTGAATAATTCCCAGTCGCGTATAGTTCAAAAATCCTTTTTACCAATGGCGCTTTTTCTTCATCTATATCTATCATCCCTGTCAGTGGATTGTTTTTATATCCTATCGGTGCACGAGTTGGTAAAATTCCTCTATCCGCTTTCTCCATTAAACCCATTTTTGTTCTCATAGAAATATCATTTGAGACCTTTTTGGCATAAGCAATTTCTATATCCAGCATAAACTCATCATCTGGAGAAGAATTTTTGGAAAACACCTTTCCTGTTCTTGAAAAGTGAATTGTCTTATTGAATTCCTTTACAAGTTGATATATTTTGATTTTATCTATGTCATTTCTTGTCATCCTGTCGGGAACATCAAAGATGATGTCTGTAATTTCCGGATGTTTTTTAACAAAAGCAATCATTTCATTGAATGCCTTTCTTTCCTCTCTCCAAGCACTTTCCCAGACCTTCCATGTCTTTACAACTTCTAAATTGTTTTTAGTAGCATAATTATTGAGGGCAAGTTTTTCCTGTGCATCTAAACTATAACCTTCACTTTGTTCTTTACTTGATACCCTTACGTATAAAACCGCTTTTCTCATTTTTAAATTCTCCTAACATAATCTAAACCATGGTTCTCTAAATCCTTTCTTTATAACAATAATTCCATTTTTTTTAAATGAAAATTTATGTCTCTCCCATATCCAACTATCCCATTTTAAAACATAAAAAATCACATAGCGCGTTATATTCGTACATATGGCTGTGCAGTGTTCAACTGCCTGTAATATTCTTTTTTCGACACTTTCAAAGGTATTATTACCAATAAAAACGACAAGGAATTTACAACATGGGCCTGGAACTCCGCAGGGAATAACATTTATACCTCCTCCATATGGGTCTAATAACCTTTCATATTTATTTATCTTTCTTAATAAATCTTCTCCCTTAATTGATTTGGTTCTTTCATACCAATTTTCCTCCAGAATTCTGTCTAAATTTTCAAGTCTGCGAAGAATTGGCATCAACTCTTCAGGAATTTCTCTTAATTCATCCATTTTATTCCCCCTTTTTCAAGTTTTTATTGTACCATTTTATTAATAATTTGAAAAAAT
>CAZCUO010000114.1:0-12023 GCA_964502135.1 uncultured bacterium | reverse complement strand
AAAAATAAAAATAGAATGGAAAACAGACCAACTAGCAGATTCAAGATTATATTATTCAACCTCTCCATCTTTGATAAATTCAATTTACTGTGCTTTTATTAGAGATAGTGATTATAAAACAATCCACTCAATAGAAATCCCTTATTTATGTTCAAATCTTAAAATATATATAATCGCTGAATCTGTAAATAAAGAAGGAAAAGTAGCAAAATCAAAAGTAATTGAAGTTAAAACAGAAAATTATTTAAGAAATTTTTTAATAATAGGGCCATTTAGAGGAAATTTAAAACAGGATTTTATAAATGAAAAAAAAGTTTTGCCTTCATTAAATAGAGAGATAAAAGGTAAAAAATGGCTTTTTAAGGGCACACTTGATGATAAACTGGACTTCCAAGATTTAAAAGAAGGTATTTATTATCTTGCTTTATGGATTTTTTCGGAATTAAATGATAAAAATAGGATATATTTAGAAACAGATACTCAATTTAAAGTTTTTTTAAATAGTAAAGAGATAAATAGTAAAAATGGTGGTTTTGAATTGGATTTAAACAAAGGATGGAATTTACTTTTGATTAAAATTTTGATTAAAGAAGGAATTTCTCTTTCACTTAAATATGAAAAAGATTTTGAAAAAGTTTCATTTATTGACCAATTACCAAAATTAGAAACAGAATTAATAGAGATTGATAAAGAAAGAGTTGTTTTAAAATATAAATTTGTTCATCCATATATAGAACCAAAAATTATACAATCAGGATGGGGTGGAATAACTGTTTCTCAATTAAAAGATAATTTAGAAAAATTAGAAGAGAAATATTGGTATTTTGATGGTATTACTATAAGATTTGATAAAGTTGATAATATTGTTCCATATGGTGGATTTTGGCCATTTTCTTATACAGTTGATATTGATTATGAGAAATTAAAACCACAAATTGAAATTTTGAAAAATTTAAATTTTAAAAGGTGGAAAAATAATTTTCTTTGGGTTAGTGCATATTTAAGGAGTGAAGATAATGTAGATTGGTTATTTGATGAAGATATATGGGAAAAAATTAAAAATAATTTCAGAGTAATTGGTAAAATTGTAAAAGAAACAGGATGTAAAGGTATTTTCCTTGATTGTGAGACCCCAGGTAAAAAAACACACATTTTCACTTATATGGGATATTATAAAGAAAATTATAAATTTGAAGATTGTGCTAAAAAGGCATTTGAAAGAGGAAAAGAAATTATTGAAATTTTACAAGAAGAATATCCTAATATTGTAATTATAAGTGTTGATGGTTCAAGAATGGTTGGACTTGGAAGGAGTATATTTCAGTTTCATTGGGGAAATTTAGAAAAATCATCAGTAAGTCCAGGTATTTTTTATCCTGAAATGAAAGCCAGATTATTTTATTCTTTTCTTACAGGGATGATACATGGTGCAAGAGGAAATACTAAAATTATTGATGGTGAATATTCTCCACATATTGGAGGAACTTTAGATGGGCCTTATAAAAATACTAAATTCTTTATTGAGGTTTTACCCTATTTTGAAGATTTTGATATTAAAGTTTCGCCTGAAAAATTATTTTTACATTCACAAATTGGTGGAAGAGCAAATACATATGAAGCACCTGGAAGAGAAAGACCAGATGCAGGAATGTATGAGAAGTTAGTCCCTCTTTTAAGGGATTCTTATTGTGATTATATATGGACATATCATCAGTCATATACTCCTGGTTATGGATGGTATGAATATTACTGGATGGATAAAAAGAAGAAAGAAGAAATGGAGGAGAAGATAAAAAAGGGAGAAATAAAACAATTTACTCCAAATTTAATTGAAGGCAAACCAGAAGAATTTTTTAATTCAATAGAAAAAGCAAAGAAAGAATTTTTACCAAAAGTATTTATGGAAAAAAATGGAGAAAAAATTGAATTACCTGAGGAAGGAGAAATTATTTTAAAGAAAAATGAAGTTATAAAATTAATAGCGGAATCTAAAGCAGGAATAGTTAAAAAAATAATAGGAGGAGAAAAATGAAAAGTATAATTGTTGTTGGAGCAGGAAAACTTGGAAAAAGATGGATTGATTATATATTAAAAGAAAATGATTGGGAAATTAAAGGGATTGTTGAAATATCAGATGAAATTAGAAATGAAATGAAACAAAAATATCCTAAAATACCTTTATATAAAAATATTGAAGAAGTTGAAGAGAAAGTAGATGGATGTCTGATAGTAACTCCTCCTGAAAATCATATTGAAATAGCAAAAAAAGCGATTTTAAAAGGAATGAATATATTATGTGAAAAACCATTAACATTAAATTATGATGAAATTGAAGAAATTCTTAGAATTGTTGAAAAAAATAATGTTATATTCCTTGTAAATCAAAATCAAAGGTCAATAAGTCAATTGAAAGTAATGAGAGAATTTATAAAAAGTGGTAAGATTGGTAAAATTTCTTATGTTTCATTATATTTTTCCCGTTTTATGAGAACATACGATTGGAGAGAAGAAATTTCTCAACCAGTTTTATATGATATGAGTATTCATCATTTTGATGATTTAAGATATGTATTACAGAAAGAATTAAAAAAGGTTAAATTTTGCCACTCTTTTAATCCATCTTACAGTTTTTATAAAGGAGATGCATCTTTTTCTGCAGTTTTGGAATTTGAAGAAGATATAATTATAAATTATTATGCAACATGGATTGGAAATGGTAAACAGACAGATTGGACAGGTGATTGGATAATAGAAGGTCAAAATGGTTCTTTACATTTAATTGATGGAAAAGTTTTTTATGTAAAAAGAGAGGAAAACTGGAATTTAAATGTTGAATATTTATTTGTTCCAAAAGAAGAATTTGCAGATTCTTTATTATGGACACTTGATAAGTTTAAAAAAGCAATTGAAGGGAAATTTGATGAAGAAGTTTTAGGAATCACAATAAAAGAAAATGTGAAATCTTTGAAAATACTTCAGGAATGTGATGAGTTTTTAAAAAAAGGAGGTAATTATGGAAAAATCAAGAATTGACGAATTAAAAAAAGAATTTAAACTTATAGAAAAAATTCTTAAAGATGCACCAACAATAGATAAAAATTTTTCAATTACCAAAGAAGAATTTATTGAAAGGCAGATGAAAGTATATAATGCAATAAAAGAAAAAGGTTATGATGTTGGGTTTGTATTTTCTGATGAACACTATGATGGAGATGTTCCATATCTTGGTGGAAATACAAATATTCAAATTGAACAAGTTGCAGGTGTTATTGGGAAAAATGGATTTCATATAATTGCTGGACTTGAAGGTGGATATATTGCTGAACAACTTGCAAAAAGAGCAAATGCCAAAGTTCATAAAGTTGAAATGCTTAAACTCGCAGATGAAGAATATCCAATAAATGCAGAAAGAATTGAAGATGTTTTTGAGGAAGCAAATAACGGAAAAGTAAAAACAGTTGCCCTTTTAACACCAAGACAAGTGATCCCATCTGCCATAATTGAATATCTTGAAAAGATTTATGGCAAAGAAAATGTTATTGATGCTCAAGAAATATACTATAAAATCAAATATGAAAAAAGCGATAATGAGATGAAGTTAATAAGAGATTCATGTATTATAGGTGATATTGTTTTAAGATGTATGCTTGCTGTATTAAAGCCAGGAATGCTTGAAACACAAGTTGCCGCATGGGGATATTTTGTTGCAAAAGAACTTGGAGCAGAGGAGATGGGATGGGATATTATGGTTGGTGCAAATACAGCAAATAGGACACTTATTGGTAAAGCACTTAATAGAAAAATAAATGAATCTGATTATGTTCATCTTGGAGTTGCTCCCAAAAGGGATGGATTAAATAGTTGTGTAAGGAGGTCTGTTGTAGCAGTTGATTCTCCAAAAAAACTTACAAAAAATCAAAAATACTGGTTTTCATTTATTGAAGAAGCATATAAAGTTGGTTTGGAATGGTTGAAAAAAATAAGTGAAGAAAATCTTCCTGCATATTTACAAGAAGAAGCACTTGTTAACTTCTTTAAATCAAAATCAGACCAAGTTAGTAAATTATATGGAAAAAAAATAGAACTTGAAAAATTAAAACCTTATACTGGAACACATAATGCAGGTTATACTGAATGTCAAGAATTTTATGGAGCAATAACTTTAAATTCAAAAGAAGTTCTTGGAAATCAGATTGTTATAATGCTTGATGTAGCAGTAAGGGGAATTGGAGATTACTGGGACGATGTTATTATTCCTGATATGGATTTTGTAGTTATAGAAAATACATGTGGAAAATTTGGGAAAAAACTTGAAGAATTAAATAAACTTCCATATAACGTTCAAAAACTTGTTGGAAATGCAGATAGATACATGTAATTATGGGAAAAATTGAATGGAAATTTGAGAGTAATTTAAGTGAGAAGGTAATAGAAAAAATTCATAAAGAAGCACTTAAATTGATTGAAAAGATAGGTATTTTAATCCCTTCTGAAAATGTTTTAAAGTTGATACCAGAAGGGAATTGTGTTTATATAAAAAATAAAAATAGAGTTTGTATTAAACCAGAAAAAATAGAAGAAATTTTGGGTCCTTTTCCTAAAAATAATTTACACAATGAAAATGAAGAAATAAAATTTTTTGTTTCTGGATATTCATTAAGATGTTATGATTTAAGGACTGGTCAAATTAAAAAACCAACCTCTAATGATTTGATTGAATTTACAAAAATAGCCCATCAACTTGGTGCATATGGAAATGCGATTGTAATGCCATGTGATTTACCACAGAAATTATCAGAAATAGCAACATATAAGTTGTGTCTTGATGTATCAGATAGAATTTATGGTGCAGGTATTTATAGTGATTCAGAAGTATTTGATATTGTTCAAGAGATTCTTTATGTAATCAACAAAAAATATGAAATATTTATGCATATGATAAGTCCTTTATCTTTTGACAAATTTTTAATAGAAAATGGAGTAAGATATATTGAAAAAAACTGTGATTTTTCAGTAGGGAATATGCCAATGATTGGAGCAACAGTGCCTATTGATTTTTTGAAAGCAGTTATTTTTTCAATTGCAGAAGTTATTGGTGGAGCAGCAATATTAAAAATTATTTCTCCCAAAAGCAATGTTTCTTTTTCTCCTTTTATATATCCATTTGATATGAAATATGGTACAATTGTTTTTGGTGGCCCTGATTTTATAAAAGTAAATCTTATACTTGCAGAAATAGGGAAATTTTATGGTATTAAAATTATGGGGAAAATTTTTAATACAATGGGAAAAATACCAGGGGATGCTCAAATGGGTTTATCATTTTGTGGAGCAGTACTTTTACTTTTAATGGGGATAAAAAATTTTGGCTGGGGAGGAATGTGTTGTATTGATGAAATTGCTTCAATTGAACAAGCAATTATTCAAAATGAAATTTTAAAAGCAGCAATACATTTTGTAAATGGAATAGAATTTGATGATGAATTTAAAATTGAGATTATTGAAGATTGTTTAAAAGAAAATAGTTTTTTAACACATCCTGAAACTATAGAGAGATACAAGAAGACATTCTTTATTTCAGATATATTCTCAAATGAAACATTTAATATATGGGATAAAAATGGAAGAAAATCTTTATGGGAAAAAGCAAGAGAAAAAGCATTTGATTTATTAAAAAAATATCAGTTTGAAAGGGACCCATATGAGAAAAAAGAAATTGAAAAAATATGGAAAAAAGCAATTGAGAAATTTTCATAATAGTATAATTGATTTCCATTCACATTTTTATAAAATTGAAAAAGCAGAGGAAGCATTAATTAAAATTATTAAAAGTATGAATTATGAAAAAATTATTATTTCTGGAATTGAAGGTAATTACTGGGAGTATATTTATGGTAATAATGAAGTCTTAGAATTATCAAAAAAATATTCTGAAATTATACCTTTTGCTCATTTTTCACTTGGAAAAGATAAAATTGATAAAATAGATGAATTTTTGAAACTGGGTTTTAAGGGTATAAAATTTATTTCGCCTTTAAAAAGATATGATGATGAAGAATATTTTCCTATATATGAAAAAATGGAGAAAGAAAATTTAATAGGTCTTTTTCACACAGGAGTTGTAAGTAGAAAAACTGCTGAGGAAAAAAAAGGAAATATATCATCAGAAAGGATGAGACCTATATTTCTTGATACGATTGCAAGAAATTTTCCAAAACTTATAATAATTGGAGCACACCTTGGTTATCCTTGGTATGAAGAAGCAGTTGAAGTTGCCAGAGTTAACCCTAATGTTTATTTTGATATATCTGGTCCGTGTATTTATTCAAGAAGTCCAACATATTTTAAAGAAATTTTTTGGCATAAAAATAAATTTTTAAAAAAGAGCGTAATTGATAAACTAATTTTTGGCTCAGACATTTATTATTTTTCTATTCCAAATTTTATAAAAGATTTAAAAAAATTCTTTAAAAAAATTGGTGCTGAAGAAAACATTAAAGATTTTTTTTATAATACTGGGAAAAAAATATTGGAGAAAGCGGGAATATGGAAATAGAAAATATTTTAAAAAGAAGGGATAAATTTGAAATAGTTGGAGATTTTTTAACTTCCTATTCTTCATCTCTTGGTGCAGGTAGTTTAAATATATGGGATGGAAAAGGAGAAAATTTTGACCATTGTAGTCCTCTTGATGGTTCTGATGCCAATATTTTCATAGTTTCACCAGAGGGTAGGAAATCCTTATATATTACAAATTATTGCTGGAGCCCTTATGAAATTAAAGTTGATTATATTTCTTATAGAAGAACATATATTAAAGAAAGAAAAACCATATGGGAAGATATTTTTGTTGATATTATTTATATTTCTAATGAAACAGATTGCAGATTTAAAATTATTGCAGAAATTGTCCCAAGGATGGTTTATGAAAAAAAAGACGTGTTTTTTGATGAAAATCTTGTAATTGAAGAGAAACCATTTTATGAGTTTGAATTTAAAGATAATATACTTTACCTTTATGAAAAAAATTCAATTCATAAAGATTTTTATAAACTTTTTTCATTTAATCTAAAAAGTGAATTTAAAAAAAGAGAAAATGTTCTTTCCCTTGAGATACCATTAAGTATAAATTCCTCTATTTTTGATAAACATATAAATTGGAAAAAAATTGTATTTGCTGCAACATATTCAAAAGAAAAAAAGATTGCCGAAGAAAAGTTAAAAAAAGTTCTTGAAAATCCAGACAAGATATTTGATGATAGAAGAAAAAACCTTGAAGATTTTTTTAAAAATAAAATTCCTTATTTGGAAACAAATCTTGAATGTTTAAATAAAATTTATTATTTCTGTAATTATGTTTCATGGAGCAATATTTATAATTTTAAAGAAGGGAATTTTAAAAATCCTTATACCTGTCCATCAAAATTCAGATTATTACCTCAATGGTTTTGGGATTCCGCATTTCATTCAATTTATGAAAAATATATAAATACTGAAATTTCAATTACATCTTTAAGGAATATAATACAAAATCAAAGTGAAGAAGGGCATCTTCCATTTACACTTGCAATAGATAAAGTTTTAACAAATGACTTAATTCAACCATTTATTTTACCAATTGCTGTATGGGATATTTATTTAAAAAGAGGAGATAAGGATATTTTGCGAGAATTTTTACCAGTTATTATTAAATTTGATAAATATCTTGAAAAATATAGAATGGTTGATGGTTTAGTTTATTTAAAAATTCCAGGTGAAAGTGGATGGGACAATTCAAGAAGATATATTCCAGAACCTCCATTTATTCAAAAAAATTCACCAATGATTAAAGAAAATAGATACATTATTTCTCCTGATTTTAATACATATGTTTATATAGGAAGATTTTTAATAAGAAAAATGGCAGAAGAATTGCATGAAGAAGAAATTTATAAAGAATATGAAATAAAGGAAAGAAATTTAAAAAAAGCAATAGAATCTTTATGGGATGAAAAAATTGGTCTTTTTCTTGACAAGTACATTGATGGAGCAAAAATATATGTTAAAACTCCTGGTGGTATGATTCCTTTACTTGCCTTTCCGAGTAAAAAAATTTCAAAAATTATTAAACATTTATTAAATCCCAAAGAATTCTGGACCGAATACCCTGTTCCAACTCTTTCACTTGATGACCCTTATTTTAATGCAGAAGATGAATATCAAAGTTACTGGAATGGAAGAGTCTGGCCTAATATAAACTGGCTTTTAATAGAAACGCTTATAAGGAATAAAAGATATAAAGAGGCAAAAACTTTAATTGAAAAAACAATTAAGATGTGTATTGCTTCTGGAGAACCACAGTGTTATGAAAATTATAATCCATTTACGGGTCTTCCTTATATAACACATAATATTTTTAATTATGGATGGGGTGGAATTTTTAATGATATTTTAATAAGAAGAGTTCTTGGGATACAGATAGACGGAAGAAAAAATGTTTTATATTTTTCCCCATTTCTATTCACTTGCCTTAAAAATTTTGAGTTAAAAAACTTTCTTTTTGGGAAGAAAAATTTTATAAATATTTATTTTGAAGGTAGTAAATTTAAAATTAAATCTGATGAAAAGATAAAAGTAGTTTATGGAAGTGAATTAAAGGAAGGCAAGGAAATTTCAGGTAAAATTGGCAAGTTTGATAAAATTATTCATTTTTTAGATATTTGAAATGAGAAAAAGAGAATTAGTTGAAAGAACAATAAATTTTAAAGAAACAGATAGAATTCCAATTTATGACCTTTTAAGAAGTGATAAAGCGATTGAATATTTTAGTGGAGAAAAATTACCTGAGAGAAAAAAAGATCCATTAATTGAAGAAAAAATAACATACTTAACAGGAAAGGCAATAAGTAAATTTTGTGATATGACAAGAAATTTTTCTATAGGTCCCCTTGAAGAAGAAGAGTTTGTTGATGAATTTGGTTTTGTATGGCATTCAAGTCCTTATGAAAGAACATACTGGATAGTAAAAAGGCCATTTAATGATGAAAAAGGTGCAATTGATTTTGTTAAAAAATTGATAGATAAATATAATAAACAAATTAAGGAAATTAAAGAAAATAGAAAAGGTTATAGAGAAAATTATCATAAAGAATTTTTTAAAATTCAATCACTTATAGGAGAAACTGTTTATGTAATTGCCAATCAAGGAACAGGACTTGATACAATAAGACATTATCTCGGAATTGATTTTTTTTCTTATCTATATGCTGATAACCCTGGATTAATAAGTGAATTTCTTGAAATATATACTGATTTGCAAGTTTTAATATGTGAAACAATTGCAGATAGAAATTTATCTCCTGTAGTTTTTACATATGGAGATATTGCATATAAAAATAAATTGATTCATTCACCAGATTTTTTAAGAAAAGAATTTTTCCCAAGATTAAAAAGAATTCAAAATACTTGGCACAAGTATGATATAAAATGTCTTTTCCATTCAGATGGAAACATAATGGATGTATTGGATGATTTAATAGAAGCAGGTATAGATGGACTTAATCCTATTGAAATAATTGCAGGAATGGATATTAAAAAGATAAAAGAAAAATATGGGAATAAAATTTTTCTTGCAGGTGGAATAGATATGAGCCAATTACTTTCTTTGAAAGATACTGAAGAAGTTAGAGAAGTTTGTATTAACACAATTAAAATTGCTTATCCTGGTTATTTTCTTGGTTCAACAACTGAAATTGATAATTCAGCAAAACTTGAAAATGTAATCGTAATGTACCAGATAGCAAATACACCTATTGAAAAACTTATTAAATGAGGTAAAATATATTATATAAGGCCTGGTAGCCAAGCGGAAAGGCAGCGGTCTGCAAAACCGCTATACGCCGGTTCAAATCCGGCCCAGGCCTCTTTAAAAATGGCTGCAAGAGTTTTTTTAATTATTGGTGTAATTTGCTTGGTAATTAGTTTTATTCTTTATAAAGGGATAAAAATTCCTATTGGAAGATTACCAGGAGATATTTTTATTAAGAAGGATAATTTTGTTTTTTATTTTCCAATCGTTTCAAGTATTATAATAAGTTTAATTCTAACAATTATTTTTTCTATTCTTTTTAGGAGGTAAAAATGGAAAGAAAAAGTGGCTGGGAAATATGGGATGAAAATAAAATAAAAGATACTTTTAATTTTTGTGAAAATTATAAAAATTTTCTCTCACAAAATAAAACTGTCAGAAAATTTGTTAAAAGTTGTATAGATGAAAGTAAAAAATATGGTTTCAGAGATTTAAAGGAATTTAAAAATTTGAAAAAAGGAGATAGATTTTTTAAAGTTAACAAAGGTAGAGAAGTTATATTTGGAGTTATAGGAGAGAAAAATATAATTGATGGATGTAAATTTATTGTTTCACATATTGATTGTCCAAGAATAGATTTAAAGACAAACCCTTTATATGAAGAAGAAAATATTGCTTTATTTAAAACATATTATTATGGAGGAATAAAAAAATATCAGTGGTTAACAATTCCTTTATCTCTTAATGGATTTGTATTTTTGAAAGATGGCACTTTAAAAGAGATTGAAATAGGGAATAAAGAAAATGACCCTGTTTTTACGATTACAGATTTGCTCCCTCATCTATCAAAAGACCAAATGAAAAAGACAATTGAAGAAGGTTTTCCTGGTGAAACATTAAATGTTTTTATAGGAACAATTCCAGATAAAAGTAAAGAAAAAGAAAAAGTTAAAGCAAATGTTATAAAAATTTTAAAAGAAAATTTTGGAATTGAAGAAGATGATTTTATAAGTGCAGAATTTGAACTTGTTCCAGCAATTGGCGCAAGAGATTGTGGTATTGATAAAAGTTTGGTTCTTTCATATGGTCAGGATGATAGAGTTTGTGCTTATACTTCATTTATTGCATTTTTAAATAATTTAGAATCAGGGAATAATAACTTTTGCTTGCTTGTTGATCAAGAAGAAATAGGGAGTCGTGGTTCAACTTCTGCTTCTTCATCATTTTTTGAATATTTTATAGAAGAGGTTATTGAAAAAATGGGCTATTCCTTATCTGAAATAAAGAAAATTTTTGAAAATTCAAAAGCAATCTCTGCAGATGTTAATACATTATTTGACCCAAATTACAAGGAAGTATATGATATAAGAAATTCTGCAAAAATTGCTTGTGGAGTTGTTCTTACAAAAATAACAGGAGCAAGAGGGAAATCAGGAAGTACAGAACCAACGGGAGAATATATTGCTTATATTAGAAGAATTTTTGATAAAAATAATGTTTTATGGCAACCAGGGGAAATAGGAAAACTTGAAGTTGGTGGTGGAGGAACAGTTGCTTCATATTTTGCAAGATATAATATTGATACTATTGATTGTGGAGTAGGGGTTTTATCTATGCATGCTCCTTTTGAATTAACAAGTAAAATTGATATTTATTCTGCATTTGAAGGATATAGTGCATTTTATAAAGAGGATTAGGTATGGAAAAAATAATTGTTCAAACAAGAAAAAGGAATGATTTTGTTGAAATTACAGATAAAATTGAAAGTATTGTTAAAAGTAAAAATATAAAAAGCGGTATCTGTTTTATCTTTGTCCCCCATACAACATGTGGATTGACAATAAATGAAAATGCAGACATTTCTGTTAGAAAAGATATAATTGAAAAATTGAGTGAATTAGTTCCTGAAGATGGTAATTATTCACATATAGAAGGGAACTCTGATTCACATATAAAATCAACTATAGTAGGCCATTCTTTATCTGTCTTTATTGAAAATAATTCATTACAACTTGGAACATGGCAGGGAATATTTTTATGTGAATTTGATGGCCCAAGAACAAGAGAGGTCTGGCTAAAAATTATCTATTAGGAATAAATATGAAAGGTATTTTTAAATTTGTCAAGTCAATTTTAATAATTTTAGAAGTCATTGTATATCAATCGTTCCATTGTTTTTTGTAAATTTTTTTAGTAGATGCTATAATAAAAATATGGTATAAAGATCGGAAGACCG
>CAZCUO010000113.1:0-5924 GCA_964502135.1 uncultured bacterium | reverse complement strand
TCTCCATTTCAGATTCCCCTTTCTACTCCTGATGAATATAATAACTGGTATAAAAAATTTATTAAAGACCAGTTTATTAAAATTTAAGTTAAAAAACATTTTGTAATTATGTCATTTGAATAAGATAATAAAATATTTTATAATGAAAATCATATTGAAGGGATATTAAAAAATGGAGAAATAAATGTTTGAGCAATTTGGTATTACTGGTGTTACTAAGGAATTGATTAAATTATTAATTTCATTTGCAGGAACAATTATAGTTGCTTATATTGTTCGTTTTACCTGGAAAAATCTCTTTTTAAGGATTGCTCATAAAACTCCTACCAAACTTGATATTATGATTATTGAAGGTACTGCTGTTCCTATCTATTTTGTTATACTGGCAACTGGATTTTATATTTTTTTTCAAAAGTTTGCTTCTCTTCCAGAAATACAAACTAATATTTTTGTCAATGGGGCAAAAGGCATTTTATATACATTTTTCATTCTCTCTTTATTTTATTTTTTATATGCATTTGTTAAATCTTTTTGTGATTGGTATTTACAAGAAATTGCTATTAAAACCGAAACAAAGTTTGATGAACAGTTTATACCCTTATTCACTAAACTTATTAAAATTGTTATTTTTTTTATTGCAGTAACAATCATTCTTTCACATTTTAAGGTTAATATAAGTGGATTTATTGCTACTGCAGGAGTAGCATCTTTAGCAGTTGCTTTTGCTGCTCAGGAAACTCTGGCAAATATAATTGCAGGATTTATGATTATGGTAGATAAACCTTTCCGTATTGGTGATAGAATTGAATTAAGTTCTGGTGAAATTGGTGATGTATATGAAATAGGATTAAGAACAACAAAAATTTTATCATTTGATAATACATTGATAGTTATTCCAAATAGTGAAATAGCAAGGGCAAGAGTAATTAATCATAGTTATCCTGATCCAAAAGTAAAAATTCGCCAAACAATTGGAGTTGCTTATGGTTCTGATTTAGATAAAGTAAAGAGAGTAATTTTAGATGTCTGTCAGAGTCACCCAGAAGTTTTGAAAGACCCTCCACCAGCGGTTTTTTTCAGCAATTTTGGAGAGTCCTCTTTAGACCTAATTATGGTTTGTTGGATTAATGATTTTAAAGAAAAGATTAGAATTACTGATGAATTGAATATGGCTATAAAGAAAAGATTTGAAGAAGAAGGAATTGAGATACCTTTCCCTCAAAGAGTTGTTCACATTAAAACAGAAAAAGGATAATGTTGGAATTTTATTTAATATCCAAAATTAAGTTTTATTTATTCAAAATTTTCTCTCTTAAATTGGCCATAAACTTTGTTATAAAATATACATTGTGGTAGGAATTCAATCTTAAGCCAGTTATTTCTTTTGTATTTATTAGATGTCTTATGTATGCTCTTGTATAATTTTTACAGACAAAACAATCACATTCAGGGTCAAGAGGACTTTCATCAAACTTATATTTTCCTGCCTTTATATTTATCTTTCCATTTTTTGTTAATGTTGAACCAGTCCTTGCTATATGTGTTATCATCCCACAGTCAAATAAATCTACTCCAAGTTCTACAAGTTTAACTATTTGTTCAGGCATTCCAATTCCCATAAAATATCTTAATTTTTTTTCTGGTAAGTTTTTGATCATAAATTCAGTAATTTTTAATGTTTCTTCAAATGGTTCTCCTATTGAAAGCCCTCCAAATCCATAACCAGAAAACCCAATTTTTTCAATCTCTTCAATGCACTTTTCTCTTAACTCTTCATAAATACCTCCTTGTATAATTCCAAATAATTCCTGATTTTCCTTTTTATGACTTTCTTTACATATTTTTGCCCATTTAATTGTCAATTCAACACTTTTTTTAACCTCATCATAATCATTCCAATTTCTTGGACAATAATCAAAAGCCATAATTATATCTGCACCAATTTTTTCCTGTATTTTTATTGATTTTTCAGGAGTAATAAAATGAGTTGAGCCATCTATTTTTGATTTAAAAATTACTCCCTCTTCATTTATCTTTACATTTTCTAAACTAAATATCTGAAATCCTCCACTATCTGTAATTATTGGTTTTTTCCAATTCATAAATCTATGTATTCCTCCAATTTTTTCAATAACTTCAATTCCTGGTTTTAAATAAAGATGATATGCATTTGAAATAATCATTTCAACACCAATTTCATTTAAATCCTCGGAAGTGAGAGTTTTTACATTTGCCAAGGTTGCAACAGGCATAAAACATGGTGTATGAACAATTCCATGAGGTGTCTTTAAAATTCCAACTCTTGCATTTGTTTTTTTATCTTTTTTTATAATTTCAAATTCCATTTTAAATTATTAACATACTATCACCATAAGAATAAAATCTATATTTTTTTTCAATTGCAAGATTATACGCCTTTTTTAAAATTTCTCCACAAAAAGCATAAACAAGAAGTAAATGAGTTGAGCCAGGAAGATGAAAATTTGTTATAAGTCCATCAATAACATTAAATTTAAATCCAGGTTTAATAAAAAGATTTGTATAACCTATAAATGGGTAAATTCTATCTTCTTTCCATGCTGATTCAAGAGCACGGGTAGTTCCTGTTCCAACAGCAATTATTTTTCTCCCTTCTTTTTTTCCTTTATTTATTTTTTCACATACATCTTCAAAAATTTCACAATATTCTTCACCAACTGATTTTTCAGTATCTTTTAAAATTTTAATAGAAGGCCAACCCATATGAAGTGTGATAAATAGAATTTCAACACCATTTTTTTTCAATTTTTCAATGATTTCTTCTGTAAAATGTAATCCAGCAGTTGGTGCAGCGATTGAACCATTTTTTGTAGCATAAACAGTTTGATAATAAGTTTTATCTATTTCTTCGGGCTCTCTTTTTATATAAGGAGGTAAAGGAACTTGTCCATATTTTTTTATTTCATCTTTATCCTTATTAAATCTTACTGTAAAACTTCCATCTTCATTTCTATTTAAAATTTCTCCTTCAAGGTCTTGGCTATAAAATTTTACCCCTTCTTTAACTCTTCCTTTTGCAAGAACTTCCCACTTATATTCATCAATATTTTTTAAAAGTAGGATTTCAATCTTCCCACCAGTTTCTTTTTTACATTTTAATCTTGCTGGTATAACTCTTGTATTATTTAAAACAAGAATATCTCCTTTTTTTAAGTATTTATCTATATTTTCAAAAATATCTTCAACTATCTCTCCTTTTTCTTTAAAAATAACCATTAATCTTGCTTTCTCTCTTTCTTTTAAAGGATACTGTGCAATAAGTTCTTTTGGTAAATTAAAATTAAATATTTCATTCATTTTTTTTGAATATGATTATTGTTGGATTAATATATATCAAATCCTCCGGCAGTTTTTTAAACTTAAATTTTATTATACCAATTGATGGAAATTTTTGGAATGTTTTTATAGGAGAATATAAATTTGAACTTATAAATTTTCTCCAGAATTCAATTCTTTCTCTTTGTAAATTAGAAGGGTAGGGTGGAATTTCTCCTTGAAAAGAAGATATAATGAAATAATCAGGCATTTCCTTTTTTAATTTTTCAAAATCATAATTTGTAACTACTACTTTATGTGCAAAATAATCAAAAGGAGGCATTTGAAATTGCCATGGGACTTCACAAATACCAATACTTTTTCCATAAGGAATATTTTCTTTTATCCATTTACCTGCTTCTGTTCTTGTATTTTCCTTTATAAGCAAACTTTTATAACTTAAACCATAGAAAAATGAATATAAAAAACAGCAAGCAAGTATTATTCTTCTTAAAATTTTTATTTTGAAATTTTCAAGCCAGTAATAACTTCCCAGAATTATAAGCGGAGGCACTACTGGAAGAATGTATCTTGCATAATTTTTTGAAAAAATAGAGATAAAGAAAAAATAAAAAGTGCACCAAATGAAAAGTAAAATGTAATTTTTCTCTTTAAAATTATTCTTATTTAAAAAAATTCCTACAAAACATAATATGAAAGGAAACCAACCAATTCCATAACCAAGTGAACATAAATAAAATTTTCCACTAAAACTTAAAGGTGTATGCTGTTTTAATTCTATAAGAGGTAGAGGGTAAGTTATGAAAAAATAAGGATTTGTTATTCCAAAAGAAATTAAAAAACCACCAATCACATAAATTGAAGAGAGAATAATTTTTTTGATATCTTTACTATAAATTAAAACTGAAGTTAAAAAAGGAATAAAAATTGAAACTAAAAGAGGGATTTTTGTTCCACATGCAAGTCCTGAAAATATACCAGTTAAAAAGAAATTTTTGTTATTAGGGATTTCTATTGTTTTGATTGAGAAATATAAACACATCATAATCCAGAAAAGACCAGGAATATCAACATACATATAGGAAGAATTTAAAATGATTAAAGGGGAAAATAATATTAAAATTGTGGTTAAAAATGGACTAATTTCTTTTTTAAATATTTTTTTTGAAATAAGAAATGATAAAATGATGACTCCTATTCCATAAAAACTCGTAATGCTTCTTCCAACAATATAAAATTTCCCAATCTCTTCTGGATTGAAAAAATAAAAACTTAAGTCCTTTGTTAATTTTATAATTTTTGTTTTTGAAAATAAAAAAAGAAAAAATCCAACAAAATATAGATAAACACCTCCAACTGAAAACTGATATGGATTAAAATCAAATTTTTCCGGCTTCATTGATGCAAGAACCTTTATAATAAAATATTCATCGGGATGATAACTTCTTATTGGATTATATAAATTTCTCGGTAATTTTTTCCCTTCTTCTTCCGGATGTAAAGCAAGATAGTATCCAAATCCCTTCCAGATGGGTTCTTTATATTTTTTTATTTCTTCAAGATTCTGTTCTAAACTTTTTTTTATGTAAAAATATAAGTTATTTATTTCTTTGGAAGGTAGTCCCCATTTTATTCCAGGTAAATAAATAATTAAAGTTAGGAAAGTTAACAAAATTAAAAATTTATTTTTTCTTGAAAGTTCCATATAAAAACCCCAGATAATAAAATAAATGAGTTGAAATTGCTCCAAAAGTTAGAATTAAAAAATATCTTTTTCCCTTTCTGATTGATTCAAATATAATTAAAAAGAGATATGTTACAAATGAAATTAGAACAATTTTTCTTAATGGTATAAAGAAAAAAGAGAAAATCAATAAAATCAAAAAAATTGTAATGAATGAAGGGATTGTGTAATAGCAGAGTTTTTTAAATCTCTCTTTCATATTTAATTTCTTTAAAACCCAACTTTTATCCCTTCCATAATTGAATATCTGCTTTAAAAATGGTAAAAATAAAGGTCTTCTGTGATGATAAACTATTACATCAGGTGAATAAAAAATCAGTCCCCCATTTTCCAAAATTTTAAAACATAAATAAGCATCTTCTGCAGTTAGATATTGTCCTGGGAAATAAGTAATACTCTCAAAAACTTCTTTTTTCACAAGAAGATTACAACTTGGTAATTCCACAGGAAAATATGGTTTATAAATGATATGTCTTGTAGCAAATTTACCCATAAAAACAAAAGATGACAAAATTAAACCACTCATTTTTTCAAGTAATTTAGAATTTTCTGGTGTTAAATTAGGACCTCCAACAGCAAGAATTTTATTATTTTCGTTAAAATTCAATATTGCATTTTTTAACCAGTTTTTATCCGGATAGGCATCTGAATCTATAAAGGCACATATCTCTCCTTCTGAATTTTTAACCCCAATATTTTTTTTAATTGAAGGATAAACTTCTCCTGTTGGAATAATTCTAACTTTTGAAGAATAATTTATTTTTTCATCCAATAAGAAATCAGGCAAGACAATTATTTCAAAATTTTCATAATTTAATTTTTCACATTCTTCAATGCATCTTTTTGTTTTCTCATCTATTTTTTT
>CAZCUO010000112.1:0-3440 GCA_964502135.1 uncultured bacterium | reverse complement strand
AACTTGGATTATGAGGATTTATGAACTTATTATAATTGGAGCAGGGCCTGCGGGAATAACGGCAGGAATTTATGCTGCAAGAAAAAAAATTGATTTTATAATTATTACAAAGGATATAGGAGGCCAGGCATCTTTAAGTTGGGAAATTGAAAATTATATTGGATATCAATTTATTACAGGACCTGAACTTGTTGAAAAATTTATAGAGCATATAAAAGAATTTAATGTTGAAATAAAAGAAAATGAGCCAGTCAAAAAAATATTGAAGGAAGATAAAATGTTCAAAATTATATCAGATAAAAATGAGTATTTTTCAAAAACGGTTATTATTTCAACTGGAAGAAAGCCCAAAAAACTTGGGATTAAAGGTGAAGATGAATTCAAAAATAAGGGCGTTACTTACTGTGCTACTTGTGATGCTCCTTTATTCAAAGATAAAGAAGTTGCTGTAATTGGAGGAGGAAATGCAGGACTTGATGCAGTATTACAACTTTCAAGAATAGCGAGAAAAATTTATCTTATTGAAATTAAAAATGAATTGACAGGAGATAAATTTGTGATTGAAAAAATTAAAAATATTGAGAATGTTGAAATTATGACAGGCACAAAAATAAAGGAAATAAATGGTAATAAGTTTGTTGAGAGTATAAAGATTGAGAAAGAAGGTAAAGAAATAGAAATTAAAGTAAATGGTGTTTTTGTAGAAATAGGTTCTATTCCAAATTCGGAAATAATTGATTTTGTTGAAAAGAATGAATATGGAGAAATAATTGTTGATTGTAAAAATAGAACTTCTTTTCCAGGTATTTTTGCGGCAGGGGATGTTACAAATGTATTTGCTAAACAGATAATTGTCGCTTGTGGAGAAGGAGCAAAAGCATCTATTTCTACTTTTGAATATTTAAAATATTTATAAACTGAGAGAAAAAATGATTGTTGCTATTCTAGAAGATGAAAAAGATATTGCAGATTTAATTTCGCTTCATTTAAAAAAATCAGGATTTTTAACTAAAGAATTTTATAATGGAAATGACTTTTTAAATTTCTTAAATAAAAATACACCGGATTGTATAATTCTTGACCTTATGCTTCCAGATATTGATGGAATTGAAATCTGTAAATATTTAAAAAGAGAAACAAAATTTGCTAATATTCCAGTAATTATTTTAACTGCTAAAAGTGATGAAGTAGATAAAATTTTAGGTCTTGAAATAGGTGCTGATGATTATGTGACAAAACCATTTTCTCCAAAAGAACTTGTTGCAAGAGTAAAAGCAGTTTTAAGAAGATATAATACAAAGTCAGAAATTATTAAAATTGGGGATATTCTTGAAGTTGATTTAAATAAATTTGAAGTGTATGTTAAAAAAGAGAGAATTGATTTAACAACAACAGAATTTAATATTCTAAAAATACTTTTAAGTAAGAAAGGATGGGTTTTTACAAGAGAAAAAATACTTGAAGAGTTGTGGAAAGGAGAAAAGGCGGTTATTGATAGAACAGTGGATGTCCATATTAAGAATTTAAGAGAAAAATTAAAAGAGGCAGGAAAATTTATAAAAAATGTGAGAGGTGTTGGGTATAAAATAGAAGAATGAAAAAGTATCTTTATAAGAGATTTATTTTATTCATTTTAATCTGGGTAATTTTTACTTCTTTATCTTTTTTGGCAGGATATAAATTTTTTATAAAACAAAGAACTGTACTTTATATAAAAGAAAATTTAAAAGTATTTGCTTTAAAATTAATTGAAGATTTAGACCAACCTGATAAATTTCAAGAGAGAATAAAATTTTTAGAAAAATATTTTGGAATAAGAACAACAGTAATGAAAAAAGATGGAAAAGTTATATTTGATTCAAGTTATCCTCCAGAACTTATGGAAGACCATAGCAATAGGCCTGAATTTATAGAAGCATTAAAGAGGGGAGAAGGGTTTTCAATAAGATTGAGTCCAACTTTAAACAAAAAACTATTATATTTTTCAATTTTTGATTATAAAAGGAATTATGTAATAAGGGTGAGCGAGGATTATATAAAAATTTATGATTTTCTAAAATCATTTTTTTATGACTTTTTTCTCATTTATCTACTTTTTCTCCTCGTTGGTCTTTCTGTAAGTTTTATATTTTTAGGAATTATTGCAAAGCCAATTGTAATACTTGAAGATTATATTTTAAATTTAGGAAATAAAAATACAAGTTTTCTAAGTTTAAAATATAAAGAATTCAGGAGTATATCTGAGAAGTTGAATCATTTAAATAAGAAAATTGATGAGTCCTTTTTTGATTTTCCTTTTGAAAATTTGACAGACCAAATTTTAGAAGTGATTGATTTACCTTTTGTTATTTTTAATAAATCAGGAAAGGCCAAATTATTTAACAGAAATTTTAAAGAAATTTTTATCAGATCAGAAAAAGATAAATATTTTTGGGAAATAATTGATAATTTTGAAATTATTGTATTTATTGAAAAAACAATTCAAGAAAGAGCAAAAATAAAATTTGAAGTTCAATATAAAAACAGATATTATACAGGAATTTCAGCATTTCTTGAAAAAACAGAAAATTTTGTTCTAATTTTACATGATATAACAGATTTTAAATTAGCGGAAGAAAATAAAAAAAATCTCATTGTAAATATATCCCATGAATTAAAAACTCCTTTGAGTATAATTAAAGGATATATAGAAACACTTGAAGAAGAGTTAAAAGATTCAGAGTATATAAATTTTGTGGAAATAATAAAAAGGCATACAGACAGATTAATTGAAATACTTGAAAAAATGTTAACAATTTCTGAAATGGAATCACATAAAATTGAAATGGAAGAACTAAATTTAGAAGAAATTTTAAAAAATATATATAAATTATTTGAGAAAAAAGCAAAGGAAAAAAATTTGGAATTTGTTTTAAATCTTGAAAAAGTTCCTCAAATAAAAGGAGATAAATTAAAAATTGAGCAGGCAATTATAAATCTGGTTGATAATGCTTTTAAATTTACTGAAAACGGCAAAGTGGAGTTAAATTTAAAGAAAATAGAAAATTATATTATGATTGAGATTAAAGATACAGGAATTGGTATTCCAGAAGAAGAAAAAGATAAAATTTTTGAAAAATTTTATACATTAGATAAAGGAAGAAGCAAAAAGGGAATAGGGATCGGATTATCAATTGTTAAGCATATCATAAATCAACATAACGGTAAAATAGAGGTTGAAAGCAAACTTAATGAGGGAAGTTCCTTTAAAATTTTCCTTCCAGTTTAATTTTCCTTTTTAAATCTTAACTAATTTTTAACAGATTTTATATTTTTTCTTAACTTTTATTTCGTATTCTATATATGAAAATGAAAATAAAAATTGAAGAATATTTACCATTAATTAAAAAGATAGCAAGAAGATATAAAAATAAAGGAGTTGAAATTGAAGATTTAATACA
>CAZCUO010000111.1:0-2865 GCA_964502135.1 uncultured bacterium | reverse complement strand
CCGCTCTTCCGATCTAATTTTCTAAAAGCAGTTTTTTTTGACTATCCTGAATGGATTCCTTGTGGTGTTGGATTTTTACCTGCAACATGGTTTAAATATGGTGAAGAACTTGAAAAAATTATTCTTTCTCATCCTTTAATTTTTCCAAATTATAAAAAGGGTAGTTTTAAAAATATGAATTTATTTCCTGAATATAAAAAGGGAAGATTTAAAGATGTATGGGGAATTGTATGGGAAAATTTAGAAGAAGGAATATGCGGAGCACCAAATGAAGAACTTGCACCTTTAAAAAACTGGGATGATTTTGAAAAATTTAAAATTCCTGACCCTTTAAAATATGATAGATATGGAAATGAAATTGACTGGGAAAAAATAAAATTAAATTTTGATAAAACAAAAAAAGAAGGGAAAATTGCATGTGGTGGATTGTTTCATGGTTCTATGTATATGCAACTTTATTATCTAAGAGGCTTTGAAAACTTTATGATTGATATAGCAACAGATGAACCAAAACTTATTAAATTAATTGAAATTGTATGTGATTATAACTTGAAAATTATTGAAAAATATATAGAAATTGGGGCTGAGTGGATAGGATTTGGGGATGACTTAGGACTACAGAAATCTTTGCCAATAAGTCCAGAAAAATGGAGAAAATATATAAAACCACCTTATAAAAAAATGTTTGAAAAATGTGTTGAAAATGGAGTTATTGTTTATCTTCATTCAGATGGATATATTCTTGATATAATACCTGATTTAATTGAATGTGGACTTGATATGATAAACCCTCAAGTTAGACCTAATACTCTTGAAGGAATAGAAAAATACTGTAAGGGTAAAATTGCTGTAAATCTTGACCTTGACAGGCAACTGTTTCCTTTTGCTACAAAAAGAGAAATTGAAGAACATATAAAAAAAGCAATAGATAGATTAAACTTACCTGAAGGAGGCTTATCTTTAAGTATAGAAATAGGTCCTGATGTTCCACTTGAAATTCTTGAAACAATATGTAATACACTTGAAAAATTAAACTGCCGTGGCTGGTAAAATGGATGTTTATGTTGGAACGAGTGGCTGGCTGTATGACTGGAATGAAGGAAAAAGTTTTGATTGGTATGTTGAAAATTCAAAATTAAATTCAGTTGAATTAAATGCTTCTTTCTATAGATTTCCTTTTCAAAATCAAATTAAAGGATGGTCAAAAAAATCAAAAAATATATTCTTTTCAGTAAAAGTCCACAGAAAAATAACTCATCTCCTGAAATTGAGTGAAGAAAGCAAAAGTGTATGGAATGATTTTAAAAATTTGTTTTTACCTCTTGAAGATAAAATAAAATTCTATCTTTTTCAAATGCCACCAAGTTTTTCAACAGAATTGTTTGATAGATTGGTTAATTTTTTTAGTGAATTCAAAGAAAAAGATAAAGTTGCGATTGAATTTAGACATAAAAGTTGGTTTTCAGAAGAATGGGTTAGAAAAGTTGAAGAAATTGGTATTGTTTTTGTAAGTGTTGATAGTCCTGAAATTAAATCATTTATAGTAAAAACAAATAACATTATTTATTTAAGATTTCATGGAAGAACTGGTTGGTATTCACACAATTATACTGATAAAGAACTCAATGAAATTGTCAAAAAAATAAAGGATTTAAAACCAGAAAAAATTTTTGCATATTTCAATAATAACCATAATATGCTTTCAAATGCACAGAAATTTTATAAAAAACTTAAATAACTACCTTTCAAATCCATTGTTTTTCAACAATTCCCTAATCCCACCTCCGAGGTGGGCAAAATGGGAGGTTTACATAAAAAAGCAGAAAGAATAAAATATTCAAAATGGAAAATTTGCTTGGAAAAGAGTTTAAATGTGAAGAATGTGGAAAAATTCATAAAGTTGATGTTAAAGGAATAAAATATGGTAGTTTAGTTGAAATTGATGAGTTTATTTCTGAAATTTATGGCAAAAATAAAAAATTACTGGTTTTGTGTGATGAAATTACATATGAGGTTGCTGGCAAAAGAATATGTGAAAATTTAAAATATAATCATGCCTTGCCTTTAGTACTTAAACCAAAAAATGGAAAAAAAGTTTATGCAAGATATGAATATGTGGAAGAAATTGAAAGGGAAATTAAAAATATAGATTTAATTTTGACATGTGGAGCAGGAACAATAACAGATTTGGGTAAATTGGTAGGAGATAAAAATAAAATACCACTTATTTCTTTTCCCACTGCACCAAGTATGAATGGATATACATCCCCTGTGAGTGCTTATATAAAAGATGGGGTTAAAATTACAGTTAGTGTTACACCATGTGAATATGTTTATATAGATGAAAAAGTAATATCAAATGCACCTATTGAACTTATAAAGGCAGGTTTTGCTGATTCACTTGCTAAAGGATTTGCAAATTCTGACTGGAAAATATCATCAATATTAACAGGAGAAAAATTCTGTGCTCTTCCTTTAAAAATTGTAAGCAAAGCAGAGAAAAGGTATGTAAATAAAGGAGAATTAATTAAAAAAAGAGATAGAAAAGTTATCAAGGATATTATGAATGGTCTAAATCTTGGTGGTATTTCAATGATTATTGCTGGTTCTTCATCTCCTGCATCAGGAGGAGAACATTTAATTTCACATTTTCTTGATATGTATGCCCATCAAAATAAAATTGAACCATTTTCTTTTCATGGATTACAGGTAGGGACTGGTGTCTATATAAGTTCTTTAATTTATGACTTTTTGAATGGTTTCAAAAGTGATGAAATTGGTGAAAAAATAGTAAAAAGAAAGATAAATTATGATGAAAAATTTGAAAAGATTTGTTCTTTTTTCTCTTCAAGTAAAGATATTCTT
>CAZCUO010000110.1:0-23845 GCA_964502135.1 uncultured bacterium | reverse complement strand
TCTCACAAAAATAAGGTCTTTTTCCTCATCCACTGTCCATCTTAAATCAGACAAATCTTTAAAATTCCTTACATTTTTAATTTTAAATAAATGGGGATTTTCATAAATAAATATAGTTACATGTTCTCTTTGGTATTTTTCTTTTGCCAGTTCATTAGTTTTTTTTAGTGTTTCAAAATTAAAAACTTCTGTATCAAGTCCTCTTGGAAATGTTCTCTCAATTGTATTACTTGTATAATCAACTTTATCTTTAATATGTTCTTTTATTACGATATCTACTATTTCTGGGTCAATTAAAGGGCAATCAGATGTAATTCTTACAATTTTGTTTGCATTATATATTTTTGCTGTCTCATAATATCTCTTTAAAACATCTTCTTCATCTCCACGATAATAAAATATTCCATTTTCTTTACAAAAATTTTCTATAATATCATCTTTTTTATTTATAGATGTAGCAACAACAATTTTATCTATTAGTTTAGAATATCTAATCCTATTTATTACATGCCATAACATTGGTTTTCCTGAAATATCTTCCATAACTTTGCCAGGTAATCTTGTAGAAGACATTCTTGCTTGAATTATTGCAACAATATTATCTTCTTTTTCCATAAGGTAATTAAATTAAAGTTTCAAATAGGAATCAGAATAAATTGATTTGCCAAGAAGTATATTGACTGTTTTTACATAATTTTTCTCTTCCTCATTTAAACTTGATAAATTGATTTCCTCCTCCATTGCTTTCCATATTAGGTTTTTTAAGTTTTCTTTTTCACTTCTTGCAAGTGAGATTAGTTCTTTATCATAAGCATCAACTATTGCACTTTTCATTCCATATTTCAAAAGCATAACAAGATATGTTCTATTTATAAGACTCCTTAATTCATTCAAAGCACCATTTGAAACATTAGATAGTCCACATGTTGAATTACAATCAGGAAATAATTCATTAAACATTTTCATAAATTCAATTACACTTTTAACCTGTTCCTGCTGAAATCTTACAGGAAGCACTATAGGGTCAAAATAAACATTTTCATGAGGTATCCCATATTCATCTATTTTTGCAAGAAAATTTGCTGCTATTGCTCCTCTTTCATTTTCATCTCTTGGCATTCCTTCTTTGCCCAAAAGTAGTCCTATAAATTTACAATTATATTTTTTAGCAAGTGGTAAAAGTTCTTCCATTCTTTCTTCTGTTGCCTGAATTGAATTAATAATTGCTCTTTCTCCTTCCATTTCAAGTCCAACTTTTAATGCTTCTATATTTGTTGTATCAAGTGATAAGGGTAAATCACATACTTCTCTAACTACTTTTATAATCCATTCCATTAAAAAGGGGCCATCTTTTCTTGCAGGTCCAATATTTAAATCAAGATAATCCATCCCATTATTTTTACTTTCAATTGCTATTTTTTGAATTATATCCTTTTTCCTTTCATTCATTGCTGCCTTAATCTTTTTGTTCATTATATTTATATTTTCTCCTATAAGCACCATTTTCCCCCCCTTTTTTAAATTTCTACATTTCTTATAAATGAAGGTATATGTGCTGCTTCTCTTGGTCCAAGAAGAATTTTCCAATCAGGTAATTGTTCCTCCAGTTCTCCATAAATTTGAGCAACAACTCCTGGTATTATAAGAACTTTTTTCTTTAATCTTTCTTCTATCTTTGTTTTTTTAACAAGATTTGCTATTGTATCTGCATTAAATTTATCAGCAGCCCATGCAGTTAAGACAGAAAGACCTTCAGTGTCTTGAATAAGTAAATATGCTGGGATTTTTGAATTTTCTATTTCTCCTGAAACAATAAAATATGTCAATGAAAAATTTGTTGTAACAAAAACAGGCGAATTTTCATTTGGTTTTCCTATTTCATATATTCCCTCTGGTGTTGTCATTGGTCTTTGTGGGTCTGTAAATATATTTAGTCGTTCAACAAGAAGAGGAAAAAGTATCTCACCTTTTAAACTTGAAAGTAGAACAATACTTCCATATTTAGCAATAAAGATAGATGCATAAATTCCTTCTTTTAAATAATTATCAGTTAAAAATGCTGGGATTGTTAAAACAGGATAACCAAGTTCTCTAATCTTTTTTAATATTGCAGAACGTCTTATTAGTATTAGATTTTTAAAAACTTCAGAAATTTTTTTGTTATCAATATAGATAATTATTTCTTCAATCCCAGAGTTTTTCACTTTTTTAACATTTTCACTGATTTCATCTATATTATTTCCTTTAACTACAATTGGCAAATTATTATCTTTAACAACTTGAAGAATTTCATCTTTTATAGTATCAGGGAAAATAATCGGTCTTACATCTTTACAAATATCAATTGATTTTTTTAAATTGTCAGAGTTATCACTAATTAATATTAAATTTTTTCCTGTTTCAAATGCTTTCTTAACTATATCAACAAATTTACCTTTTCCTCTATCCAAAATACCAATAAATTCTCCTTTAAGTATAATACCAACTCTTTCATATTTCATCTCACATATATTCTTAATCTCTTCTTCAATTCTTTCTTCACTCATATCCTCATCTATCAAAACACCAATTCCAGTTGGATTATAAAATGTTTTTTCATGTCTATATAAAACTATTTCTCCACCAAGATTAATTTTTTCTTTATTTCCCACTGTTATTGTTTTTATAGGAGGAGCACTTTCAGAAGCAAGTTGTTTTTTGGCCTCTTCGCTTACATATGGGCATTGAGAAAGTTCTGCTTTTCCTATAGCAATTTGCATTGCGAAAGCAAGACATGTTGGAAATCCACATTCTTTACAATTTGTTTTTGGTAATAACTTTAAAATATCAAGAGGTTTTAAAGCCATATTTTCCTCCTTCTTTTTCTTAAAATTATATCATATTATTAAAAAATTTCTCTACTTCTTTAAAAGCAGGCGAGTTATCTGATAAGTTTAAAATTCCTTTATTTTCTTCACTTAATTTATAAATTTCCTGGTCAAATGGAATTTTAAAAGCAATTGGTAAAAATGTTTTTATTTCTGAATTAATTTTCTTTCCACCAAATTCATTTAAAACCAAATATACCTCTTTTATATTAAGTTCAAGCGAGTTTATCATTTTATAAATATTTTCAGCAGTCCTTATTGAAATTCTATCATAAAGAGAAACAAGAAAAAGTATATCAAGATTTCCAGAGGTTCTTCTTGAAACATGTTCCATTCCTGCTTCATTATCCATAACAATAAATTTATAATTTTTTTCAATTTTTTCCATCCATTCCCTTAAAAGATTATTTGCATAGCAATAGCAACCAGGCCCCTCTGTTCTTCCCATAACAAGTAAATCAAAGCCAACTTCTTCCTTTATTGCTTCCTGTATTCTCATTTCAATATATTTAGGTTTTTCAATTCCATAAGGTAAATTGTCTTTTATTTTTTCAATTTCTGTAATAATTTCAACAAGTGATTTTGGTTGAGTAATTCCAAGAGTATCAGCAAGATTACTATTTGGATCAGCATCTATTGCAAGTATTGGTTTTTTATTATTTTTTAAAAGAAATTTTATAATAAGTCCTGAAATAGTTGTCTTTCCAGTCCCTCCTTTCCCAGCCACTCCTATTTTCAACATAATTTACCCCTTTTTAATATTTTAAAATTTAAATTCTTGTTGAGGACTCTCTTTTTTAATAAATTCAGATATAATTTTAACAAAATTTTCTGCTGTTTTTAAAGCATTTTCTGCTTCTTCTTTTGAAACAGGTAAAAATGGGTCATAAGTAAATTGATTCCTTTTTCTTCTCATCCTATCAAATTTTTCTATAATGTCCTTAAATTCATCACCAAGAATAAGAGAAACGATTTCTATAACTGTTTTGTGCTGTTGACCATCTGTTGGTCTAAAACCTTTTAAAAATAATAATGCTCTCCCACATCTGAGCATAGAAAGATATGCATAATTATATGCCACTTCTTCATCAATTTTAAGATTTATTTTTGCGACTTCTAAATCTTTATATGCCCTTAAAATAAGTTTTTCAATCTGACTAAAATTTCTTTCCTGTGGTTTTATCAATCCTCTGTTTAAAAAATCTTCTAATTTTTCTTTATAATTCATTTTCATCTCCAATTAAAAATATTTTTGGTGATTTTATTATATCTAAAATAAATGGGTCTTTTTCTTGTTTTTTCATTTTAAAACTTTTTTTGCTATATATTGTATAATTTATTTCTCTTTGAATTTTCTTTTCTATTGGATTAAGATTTCTTATAAGTTCTGTCTCATCAGGATTACCAATTATAAATAAATCAATATCACTTGTGCTTTTTTCTTCTCCTTTAGCAAATGAACCGTATATAAAGGCAACTTTTATATTTTTCAAGTTTTTTAAAGTATCTTTTAGCAGAGATGGAATACCCGATGTTTTATTAATAATGCTTTTTATTTCATAAAAAAGAGGGTAAGATTTATTCAAAAAATAAAATTTTAAATTACCTTTTTTTTCTGATTGAAATAACCCTATTTTTTCCAGTTTTACTAATTCTCTTCTTATATTTGCAACAGGGAAATTAAGTATTCTTTCAAGTTCCCTTAAATAAAATTTTCTTTCCGGATTTGCAAAATAAAGATTAAAAATTTCTCTTCTTATTTTAGACCTTGTTATTTCCAGTATTTCCATTTGTAATCCTTTTTGACTACAATTGTATCATATTTTGACTACAAGTTCAAATTTTATACTAAAAATCAGTATGTGGTATAAAAAGAGATTTCAAATATTCTTCCATGTATATTGGACTTCTGGATAAATCAATGTAGGTAAGTTTTTTTATTATTTCTTTTGATAAATTTCTAAATTCATCACTTAATAAATATCCTTCTGCTCCAAGGAGTGAAGTATTACCAAGAAATTTAAATCTATCAAGTGGCAAATCAGGGAAAAGACCTATTTCTATTGCTTTTTGAATATTTAAATGACTTCCAAATCCTCCTGCTATATAAAATTTTTTAATATCATTTTTGTTAATTCCAAGTGTCTTTAAAATTGTTGATATTGCAGAATAAATTGCTCCTTTTGCTCTTATTAAATTTTCTATATCTGCCTGTGTTATAACAATTCTTTCATTTTTATCCTCATATATTACAAATTCTTTTATTCCATCAACATCTCTTATTTTTTCATTTTCAATTATAAACACACCATTTCTATTTATTATTCCATTTTTAAAAAGTTCACCAATTAATTCAATATATCCAGAACCACATATTCCAATTGGTTTTTCATTTCCTATTGTTTCAAAGTGCACTTTATTATTTTCTATTTTAACTTTCTCTATTGCCCCTTTTATTGCTCTTACTCCATTTTTAACTCCACTTCCTTCAAAACATGGACCAGCAGAAGCAGCACAGCATACAAGAAAATCTTTATTACCTACAACAATTTCACCATTTGTTCCTATATCAACAAAAAGAGAAAGGTCATCTTCTTTATAAATTCCTGAAACAATTATTCCTGATGTAATATCCCCACCAACATATGGGAAACCACCTGGAATGATTGCTAAAATACCATTTGGATTTATTCTTAATCCAACTTCTGCACTTTTAAATAAAGGGAAAATATTTGCAACTGGTATATATGGTTCTTTCCTTAAAAATGATGGATTTATCTTTAATAATAAATGAACCATTGTCATATTTCCTGAAACAACAATAGATGTAATATCATTTAATGAAATTCCATGTTTTTGAGAAAGATTTAATATCAATTCATTTATTGTTTCAGTTACTACATGATGTAATTTTTCAAGGCCATCTTTTTTCTCTGCAAAAACAATTCTTGAAATTATATCATCTCCAAAACTTGCTTGTTTATTAAATGTAATCTCAGTTTTTATTCTTTCTCCTTTATTTAAATCAATTAAACTTGCTGAAATAGTTGTTGTTCCAACATCAACTGCAATTCCATAGTTTTTTCTTGATGTATCTCCTGGCTCAATATTTATAATTTCATTTATTTTTCCCTCGTCTACATAACTTACAGTAATTTCCCAAAAACTTGTTCTCAATATATTAGGCAATTTCCTTAAATTCCAAATATCTATATTAAATTCCTTATTCTCAAACTTTTTTAATCCTTTAATCAATCTCTCATAATCACTTAAATTGTCTTTAAAAGTAGGAGGAGATAATCTCAAAAAAATCTTTTTTACAAGAGGATTAAAATTGAAAAACTCTTTAACATTATATCTTACATGTTCAAATTCCTCTCCTTTTTCAAATATTTTTTCTTCCAGTTTTTCAGGTATTATTGTTTCTGGAAGTATTTCAATTTCCATATTACCAAGAATGGTTGTTCTACATGCAAGATAAATATTATTTCTTTTCTCTTCCTCACTTAATTTACCTGTGGGTTCTGAATAAAATTCACCTTTTAAAATTTTAACCTTGCATCTTCCACATACCCCTTTCCCACCACAACTTGAAGTAATGAAAATATTTCCTTTAATAAGTGTTGATAAAATATCTTCACCCTTTCTTGCTGGTATTTTTTTATTAAATGGTTTTATATCAACGACAAAATATTCTTTCATTTTAATATTTCTTCAATATTTACATTTTCTTCCACAAGTTTTTTTGCAATTTCTATTTTATCTATATCATCTTCTGTTAATTTTACAACAAGTTCATTGATTTTTGAAGCAACTTCATATGTACCTTCTGAAGAAATTATTGTTGGAAAATCATATTTTTTTATGAGGTCAAGTATAGTTTTATGTGGATAAAGTCCTCCAGTTAAAACTATTCCTTTTATTAAATTTTGAGTTGATATAGAAAGTGCTGCAAGAATTATATCTTCTCTATCTCCTGGAGTAATTAATAATGAATTAGGTTTAAAATAATCAAGAGCATGTCTCGGAGTCATTGCTCCAACTATGATATGTTTAACTTTTTCTTTCATTTTATCATAACCTGCAATTATTTTTCCATTTACTGCTTCACATATTTGTAAAAGTGATGGCTCTGTTAGACAAGGTGTAAATGGAATCAGACCAAGAAGATTTAAGTTTATTTTTGAGAAGAATTTTTTTAGATATTTTTCTATTATACTTTTCTTTTCTTCAATCACCTTATTTATAATCACACCTTTTACTAAGACATTTTTTTCCCTAAATAAAGAAAGATTTAAACATATTTCATCAGCAGGTCTTCCTATCCCTCCAATTGAAATTATAATAACAGGCGCATTTAATAAACTTGCAACTTCTGCATTATTAAGGTCAAAAATTGAACCAACTCCTGCATGTCCTGTTCCTTCAATAATAACAAAATCTTTACCTTCAGAAATTCTCTCATAACTCTCTTTAATTTTATTGACAAAATATTCTTTATTGGGATTGTCAAGATATTGTCTTGTAAAGCCTTCTTCAACACTTACTGGATTCATATCCTCAAGGTTATCTTCTAAATTTGCGAGTTTTTTTATCAAGATTGCATCTTTATCAACTCTTTTACCATCAACAACTAAATACTTCTGTCCAACGGGTTTTATAAATCCAATTTTATTTATATACTTTTTAAGAACAAGAAAAAGTCCAATACTTATAACTGTTTTCCCATCATTTTGTCTTGTTGCTGCTATAAAAATATTTTTTGTCATAATTTAATTATAACAAAATTTGACATTTTTTGAAAGATGTTTTTATAATATTGTCTTATGAAAATAGCAATATCTGGAAAAGGTGGAACTGGGAAAACAATAATTTCAGCGTGTCTTGCAGAAGTATTTTTAAAAAAAGGGAAAAGAGTTATTTTAATAGATGCTGACCCTGATTCAAATCTAAAAACAACTTTAAATATTAAAGAAGAAATAACACCTTTGATTGAACTTAAAGAAATTATTGCTGAAAGGACAGGAGCAAAACCAGGGGAAAGAGCAATTATTTTTAAAATGAATCCAGAAGTAGATGATATTCCAGAAAGATTTTTTTACAAAAATGGAAATTTACTTTTAGGAATTATGGGAACTGTAAGAGGTGGTGGTCTTGGATGTATGTGTCCTGAAAATGCATTTTTAAAAGCAGTTTTAAGAAATTTAATATTAAAAAGGGATGATGTTGTTATACTTGATATGGAAGCAGGAATTGAACATCTGGGAAGAGGAACAACAGAAGGAATTGATTTTCTTTTGATAATAACTGAACCAACAGAAAAAAGTATAGAAACAACAGAAAGAATAGAAAAACTCGCAAAGGATATAAAGATTAAAAGAATTTTTGTGATTGGGAATAAAATAGAAAACGAAGAGGAGAAAAAATTTATACTTGAAAAATTAAAAAATTCTGAGATAATTGGTTTTATTCCATATTTCCCTAAAATAAAAAAAGCAGAAAAAGAAGGGAAAATTGTATGGGAAGTTGTTCCTGAAATTTTAAATTATGTTGAAGAAATACTTGAAAAAATGGAGGTAAAATATGGAGGATAAAAAAGTTCTTGGTGAAACATATGATGAAGGAAAACCTAAAAAACCACTTAAATGGAAGAAATTTCAAGACATAGATGATATGATAAAATTTATAAAAACAAGTGAAAGATACTGGTTTGGAGAGGGTTATGGAAGCGAGAAAAGAAAAACCCCTGCATAAAAAGGAGAAAAAATGGAAGATGTGAAATTAAATTATACTGGGAAAATAAGGGAAGTTGAAATAGGAGTGGGTGATAAAAAAATAAAAGTCGGTGGTCAATCTGCATTTAATTTTCATTCTTTTGAAGGCCAGATACCAAATCAGCCCATAATTTCTTTTGAAATTTGGGATACAAAACCAGATGAATGGCCTGAGGTGTGTCTTTCTCCTTTTTCTGATGTAATTGATGACCCTGTAAATTGGGCTAAAAAATGTATAAATGAATATGGAGCAAAATGTTTAACCGTTTTTTTAAATTCAATAGACCCTAATGGAATGAATAAAAGTGTAGATGAAGTAAGACCTATTGTTGAAAAAATTGCAAAAGAGATAGATATACCTTTAATTTTCTGGGGTTGTGGAGATGTAAAAAAAGATATAGATGTTTTAAAGATGGTTTGTGAAGTTTGTGAAGGTAAAAATGTTGCAGTTGGTCCTGTAGTTGATAAAAATTATAAGCAGATTGGAGGAAGTGCAATTGCTTATAAACAAGTAGTTATTGCATCAAGTCCAATAGATATTAATCTTGCAAAACAATTAAATATTTTACTTTTGGAACTTGGAGTTCCTGAAAATAAGATTATAATGGATCCAACTGTTGGCGCTCTTGGCTATGGAATTGAATATACATATTCTGTTATGGAAAGGGATAGAATTGCAGGACTATTACAGGGAGATGATAAACTTGCTTTTCCTATTTATTGTTATTTATCAAAAGAGGTATGGAAAATCAAAGAAGTTAGTATTCCTAATGAGATTGAAAAAAAACTTGGTAAAGAAAAGGAAAGAGGAATTATGTTTGAAGCAATAACAGCAACTTTACTTTTACTTTCAGGAGCAGATATTGTTGTTATAAGGCATCCAGAGACAGCAAATTTAATAAATGAATTAATTGAAGAGATGAGTACTGTTTAATTTTAAAAGGAGAGAAGATGGAAAAAGAAGTTAAAACATTAGAAGAAAGATCAAAGGAACAGCAACCACATTGTAGATTTGGATTGCTTGAAATATGTTGCAGAATTTGTGGAATGGGACCTTGCAGAATTGGACTTTCTGATAAAGGTCCTAAATATGGAGTATGTGGAGCAAATGCAGATACAATTGTTGCAAGAAACTTTTTGAGGAAAATAGCAGTTGGTGCAAGTGCCCATTCAGACCATGGAAGAGCAGTTGCTGAAACATTAATTAAAGTATCAAGAAATGAAGCTCCAGGATATGAAATTAAAGATGAATTTAAACTTATAAAACTTGCTCTTGAACTTGGAATAGATATTAAAGGTAAAAAAACAGAAGAAATTGCATTAAAAGTTGGAGAGATATGTCTTTCTCAATTCGGTCAGCAGGAAGGAGAATTAATTTTCACAAAAAGAGCACCTTTAAAAAGACAAAAAATATGGAAAGAACTTGGCATAACTCCAAGAGGTGTTGATAGAGAAGTTGTTGAATCATTACATAGAACTCATATGGGAACTGACCAGGATTATTTAAATTTAATGAAACAAGCACAAAGATGTGCTTTATCTGATGGATGGGGTGGTTCAATGATAGCAACTGACTTACAAGATATTTTATTTGGAACTCCTGAACCAATTGTTGGAGAGGTAAATTTTGGAGTTTTAAAAGAGGACTATGTAAATATTATTGTCCATGGACATGAACCACTTTTATCTGAAATGATTGTCATTGCAGCAGAAGATAATGAACTTATAAATCTTGCAAAAAGTAAAGGAGCAAAAGGAATAAATATAGGTGGAATATGTTGTACTGCTAATGAAATTTTGATGAGACATGGAATATCAATAATAGGAAATTTTTTAAATCAAGAAATGGCAATAACAACAGGAGCAGTTGAAGTTATGGTTGTTGATGTTCAATGTATTATGGCATCACTCCCTGAAATTGCTTCTTGCTATCATACAAAAATTATAACAACCTCAGAAAAAGCAAAAATACCAGGCGCAATACATATTCAGTTTACAGAAGAAGAAGCATTACAAAAAGCAAAAGAGATAGTTAAAATGGCAATTGAAAATTTTGAAAAAAGAAATAAAGAAAATGTCTTAATACCACAGAAAATTTCAAATCTTGTTGCAGGTTTTTCTTATGAAAGCATCTATTATATTCTCGGCGGAAGATTTAGAGCATCCTATAAGCCACTAAATGATAATATAATAAATGGAAGGATAAGAGGGATTGCAGGAGTTGTTGGTTGTAATAATCCAAAAGTTTCACATGACCAAATTCATATAAAACTTGTTTCAAAATTGATTGAAAATAATGTTCTGGTTCTTCAAACTGGCTGTTCAGCAATTGCATGTGCGAAAGCAGGATTTCTTGATTCAGTTAAAGGACTTGATTATGCAGGAAAAGGATTAAGAGAGGTATGTGAAGCAGTTGGTATTCCTCCTGTTATTCATATGGGTAGTTGTGTTGATAATTCAAGAATTTTACTTGCAGCAACTTGTGTTGTTAAAGAGGGAGGACTTGGAGATGATATTTCTGAATTACCAGCAGCAGGAGCAGCACCTGAATGGATGAGTGAAAAAGCATTAAGTATAGGACAGTATTTTGTTTCTTCTGGTGTATTTGTTGTTTTTGGTGTAAATTGGCCAACTTTTGGAAGTAAAAATTTAACAAAATATCTATTTGAGGATATTGAAAAGGAAGTTGGAGGAAAATGGGCTTATGAACCAGACCCTGATAAAATGGCAGACTTAATTTTAAAACATATTGATGAAAAAAGAAAGAAACTTGGTATTGATAAAGCAAGAGAGAGAATATTATATGATATGGCAATGAGGAGAGAACTTGAATGATAAGAATAAAAGCGATATAATTGGAATAACAACTTCAATTTCAGGCAAAGAAATAAGATTAACATTGAAACAATGGTTTCATATAGTAGAATCACATAATTATATGGCAGGAAATGTTGAAAAAATATTAGAGACAGTAAATAAACCAGATTTAATTGTAAAAGGATATAAAGAAGAATTTATTACTTTGAAGTTTTATTCAGAAACAAATATTTCTTCAAAATGGTGTGTAGTAGTATACAAAGAAAACGAAAGTGGATTTATAATTACTTCTTTTTTTACTTCAAAACCTGATACAATAGAAAAAAGAGGTGTAATATGGAAAAAGTAAATGAACTTATTTTATCGTTGGTTCCTTCTATTTTGAAATTTGATTATAAACATTTTTATGTTGATTATGATGATGAAACAGATACATTATATATAAGTTTTCAAAAACCTCAAAATGCAGATGATAGTGTTATGGAAGACAATATTATATATCATTATAGAAAAAAGGAGATTGTTGGAATTACTGTTCTTCATGCAAAAGATTTTATTCAAAAAGAAAAACTTGAATGATAAGAATAATTGATAAAAAGAATAAAATCAAATTGTCTGAACTTAAAAAAATGGCAGAGGAAATGTGTGATTATCTTGTGAAAGGTGTTGTAGATGTTGAAAAAGAAATTTTGGCAATAGGAGGAGAATTACATTCAGATGAAGAGGGATTTTTAATTGAAATGGGTTCAAAATATGAAAATTTATGGGGAATAAATTTATACCCTGATAAAAAAGAGGATTTTATTGAATTTGACTCAATAATTAACATAAAGCCATCCTTTGGTAATAGAAGTAGAAATGTTGAAAACCCTGTTATAAGGGAAAAAATAATAAAGGTAGTAAAGGAGATAATTGAAAATGACATATAAAGAAGAAAACTGGTTTAAAATTTCTTTAGTTGAGCAACTTGCAAATATAGGAATGGAAGTTTTAAGAGCAATTAAATGGAAGAATAAGGATGATAAGTATTTTAACAAAGCAATTGAAAAGGCAATTGATTTAATTGATTTAACAAAAAATGACCCTAAGAATAGAAAAAGATTAAAAGAAATATGTAGATTAAAGGAAGTTTTAATTGATTATTTCTTGGGAGAAAATAAATATAAGTCAACTGATGAATTATGGGAAAAATATTTTGAGCCATTTATCCATTATTCTGGAAAATTGAGAGAAAAAAGGAGGATGGAATGTCAAAAATAATTGCTTCTGCTGCAATAAATGGAGCACATAAAATAGTTAAAATGTGTGAAGAAAAATGGAAACAAGCAATTGATAAATATGGACCAAATCAAGATGTTGCATTTCCTGATACTGCTTATTACTTACCAATAATTTATGGGATACTTGGAATATCTGTTTCAAAATTATCACATATGGAAAAAGTTTTTAAAATATGTAAAGATCTTCTTCCTGAACCTGTAAAAAAGGATTGTCATCTTCCCTATCTTGGACCTGTCCTTGATGCTGGAATGGCAACACTTTTTGCTGAAGAAATGTATGAAGCAATAAAATATATAGAAGAGCCAAATTTTTATTTTCCAGAGGAAGAGCCAGTTGGTGATAATCTATGGCTTGGTGCTGCAAATGATATAATTTTAAGAAAAAGAGGAATTGAATTTGTTGATGGAACTGCACCTGGATTTGCTGCTGTTGTGGGTGCTGTCCCTGATAATCAAACAGCAGTAAAAATCGCAACAGAACTTATTGAGAAAAATTTATATGTTTTTATGTGTTCTGAATACAATGGAAAAAGATTTGCAGAACAACTTAAAGAAGAAGGTATGCAACTTGGATGGAATGTTCGTCTTGTTCCTTTTGGTCCTGATATATATGAAGCAGTATTTGCTCTTGGATTTGCTGTAAGGGCTGCAATGAGTTTTGGTGGTATTGAGCCAGGAGATTATAGAAGAATTTTAATTTATAATAAGGATAGAATTTTTGCTTTTGTTCTTGCTTTCGGATATGTAAATGAAGAATGGTATGCGAATGCAGCAGGAGCGATAAATTTCGGATTTCCAACAATTGCAGATACTCCAATCCCTCAAATTTTACCAACAGGAATATGTACTTATGAACATGTTGTTTCAAATATTCCACACTCTGAAATTGTTTCAAAAGCAGTTGAAGTAAGGGGACTTAAAGTTGTTGTCTCCAAAATTGATTTACCTGTGCCTTATGGTCCTGCTTTTGAAGGAGAAAGAGTTAGGAAAGAGGATTTATATCTTGAAGCAGGGGGAGCAAAAACACTTTCATGTGAATGGACAACAAGTTTACCTTTAAGTGAGGTTGAGGATGGGAAAATTGAAGTAATTGGTCCTGAAATTGATGATATACCTGAAGGAAGTTCAATACCACTTGCAGTTGTTGTTGAGGTTGCAGGAAGAGAAATGCAGGAAGAGTTTGAACCAATACTTGAGAGACAGATTCATGATTACATAAATTATATAAATGGAGTTATGCATATAGGTCAAAGAGATATTGTTTGGATAAGAATAAGTAAAAAAGCAAAAGAAAAAGGATTAAAGTTAAAACACTTAGGAGTAGCAATTCATGCAAAATATCATGAAGTTTTTTCAAATATAGTAGATAAAGTTCAGGTTAAAATCTATACAGAAGAAAAAAAAGTTAAAGAAATACTTGAAAAAGCAAGAAAGGTATGGCGCCATAGAGATGAACGACTTTTAGGTATGAAAGATGAGGATGTTGAGGTATTTTATTCATGCACTCTTTGTCAATCATTTGCTCCAAGCCATGTTTGTATTGTAACACCTGAAAGAACAGGACTATGTGGTGCTTATTCATGGCTTGATTGTCGTGCATCAAATAGAATAAATCCAACTGGTCCAAATCAACCTGTTAAAAAAGGAAAATGTCTTGATGAAAAATATGGCCAATGGGAAGAAGTTAATGAATTTGTAAAAAAAGCAAGCAGAGGAGCAATTGAAAGAGTTAGTGTATATAGTTTAATGGTTGACCCAATGACTACATGTGGTTGCTGTGAATGTATTGCAGTTGTTTTACCTTTATGTAATGGAATTATGACAGTTAATAGAGAATATAAGGGAGATACACCATGTGGAATGAAGTTTACAACTCTTGCTGGAAATGTAGGTGGTGGAAGACAGATTCCTGGTTTTCTTGGTCATTCAAAATTTAATATAACTCAAAGAAAGTTCCTTCAAGCAGAAGGTGGAATATTACGACTTGTATGGATGCCAAAGATGTTAAAGGAAGAAATTAAAGAAAGGTTTATAAAGAGAGCAGAGGAGATTGGAATACCTGATTTACTTGATAGAATTGCTGATGAAACAATTGGTGTTACAGAAGAAGAAATATTGCCATTTTTACAAGAGAAGAAACATCCAGCACTTGAAATGCCACCTATTATGTAATTTGTTTTTTCAATAATTCAATTTTATATTCAAAGTCATTTTCTTTGATAAAATTTTCTGCTGCTTCTGGATGATAACCAAATTCTTTATTCCTTTCCCATATTTCTCTATCAAGTTCTGTAATTTGAAGTTCCTCTTTTAAAATTTTACACAATTCTTCTTTAAATCTTTTCTCTCCCTTTTCCTTGTATTTTCTCAAAATTTTGTAAAACTTTATTATATTTGCTGAACTCTTAAATGAAAAATAAATATGTTTTGCAATATCAATTTCTTTTTGATATTTTTCATTTTCTCCATATTTTAATCCTTCTTCTAAAATTTTTATACCTTTTTCCCATTCATTTGCCATTTTTTCAAATTGCTTTATATAAAATTCTGGTTTAAAAGAACCTAAGTATGTTTCAAGATTATCTCCAACTTTTAAATACCCATTTTCGTTTCTTGGTAAAGGTCTCCATGAAGGAATAACTCTTATTTTTTTTGCATTTATTTTTAAAGGATATATAGTTGCATAATTTATTGGTCCATTATAAATAAAAGGAATTGAAAATGGATAATTTTTGAAGGCATTTGAAAAAATTTTCCATGCTTTAATGACATATCCGGATAATTCTTTTCCATACTCTTCTTCTGAAATTTTCTTTATCAATTTATATTTTGGTATATTTCTTGTTGAGAGAAATCCTGTAATTTTACTTACAATATTTATCTCTCCTCCAAATATCCAGCAGTATAAATATCCATATCCTTTCATTTTTTTTAGTTTTTCAATTTTTTCAGCAAAATTAAAAATAACTGGAATATAAGGAACTGTAACAATTTCATGAGTTGTTGAAAATTGAAGTTTAGCCATTACTCTATGACCATACTTTTTTGCTATATAAAAATGTTTCTTAAATCTTGGACTTGGACCAATATAACTAACTGAATACTCATCAACAATATATCTTTTTTTGTTAAAAAATTTATAACCTCCTCTTTCAAAATCACTCATAATAATTACATCTTTTGGTATATTTTTTATTATATTTTCCTGTGGCTCTGGTTCAATTATATTCCAACTCCATGTCCATGCAATAACTTCTGCTTTCTTTGAAGCGTCTTTTATTCCATTTCTTATTAAAGTAATTATCTCACTTACAACTTCATATGGCTCTCTATTTTCACATCTTTTACAATGAAATCCAAGTTTTGACCATTCAACCATCTCTTTAAAATGTTTAACAAGATAAATATGTTTTGGATAATGGGAATAACAGTGTGTATGAAATTCACTCGCAGTTATTAAAAATACACCACCAAGTGCAGGAACTTTTTTAAATAAATTATAACAACTTTCATATAAAAAATCTTTAACTTTTTGTGTAGAAGAACATAGAGCATAGTATTTACCTCCAAATTCTCTACTATACATTCCAAAATTACATACTTGGCCTTTTACATCACTGTTTTTTTCCCAAAATTTATCATCTTCTTTAAATCCCCTTGGTTCACATAAATAAAGAAATACTTTAATCCCATATTTTTCACATCTTTCAACAAGTTTATTCAACTGGTATATCTGCTCTTTTTCCTTTTGTCCAAATTCAGGAAAAATACTACTTTTAACTATATCCCTTAAAATACAATGAAGCCAAATTCCATTAAAACCTTCTTCTGAAATTTCTTTTAAATACCATTCAGAATAGGACTTATTACAATCCTCTATTTCTCTATAATAAAAATTCCCAAAAGGGACTTTATTATTCTTATATTTAGCATTTTATTTCTCCTTTTCTTGGCATTGGGAAAAGACCCCTCTGGTGGATAATTTGGAATAGGATATTCTTCTTTGTATTTTCTTTCTTCATATTCTTTTCTCCATTTTTTAAGGTTTTCTTTTGATATTTTTACTTTTGGCAAGTGCTTTTTACTTACTCCACCAAGTAAAAACAACTGTAAATTATTCCCGGAGTCCAATTATTGGTTGGCTCAAGGAAGAACAAAATAGATTTTTAATGTGGAGCAGGGTATAATTTAATAAAATGAAGGTGAGTTTTCCAAGAGTTGGTATTTACACTGAAGTTGGTATAAGATTTTTTAAAAAACTTGGAGTTGATGTTATTGAACCAAAACCTGTTGGAAAGAAAATAATTGAAAAAGGGGTTTTATATGCCCCTGAAATGATGTGTTTTCCATATAAAATTGTTCTCTCTTCATTTATTGATTCTCTTGAAAGGGGTGCAGATACACTTGTTATATATAATAGTCAGGGTTATTGTAGATATAGATGTTATTATGTAATGGCAGAAATGGCATTGAAACAACTTGGTTATAAATTCCAGATGATTGTTCCAAAGGCAAAAAATCTTTTCTCATGGATATTTAAAATTTCGTCAAATTTACCAAAAACAAAACTTTTTAGAATTATTAAGGAAACATGGGAAGATATTAAAGAAGTAGAGAAAAAAGATAGGGAAGAAAATAAAGGTGATATAAATATTGGGATTGTTGGAGAATTTTATACATGTATTGAACCGAGTGCAAATTTCAATCTTGTTTCAAAATTGAGAGAATATGGAGCAAATGTTGATATAGGATTAAATGTAAGTGAATTTATAAAACATGGGCTTAAACTTGATAGAATTGAAAAGAGAGTGGAAAGGAAGATTGCAAAAAGATTACTTAAAGGCGAAATTATTGCTGGCCATGGTTTTGATAGTATTGTTAATTCAATTTATTTTGCAAGAAGGAATTATGATGGAATAATACTTGCCATGCCATTAACTTGTATGCCCGAATGTGTTGCAGAACCTTTTATTAAGAAGATATGTGACGACTATAACATTCCATTTATGGTATTAAGGTTTGATGAGAATGTTTCTGAGGTAAATATTGATAATAGAATAAATGCTTTTTGTGAATTAATAAGGAGAAAAAAATGGAAGAAGTAGTTCTTGGAGTTGATATAGGAAATGGAACTATAAAATGTGTTTTGATGAATGAGAGAAAAGAGATTATTGATTATGTTTATACAAAAAATATGGGAATTATAGAAACTTTAAAAAAATCTCTTTCAATTCTTTTGGAGAGAAATAAAAATTTTAAAATAATTGGATGTGGTGTTATAGGTGCTGGTAGAAAATTTGGTTCAATTATTCTTGGAGCAGATATAGTCACAACAGAGATTACTGCAACTGCTGTTGGTGTTATAAATTATTTTCCAGGAGATGTTACATGTTTTGAAATGGGTTTTGAGGATAGCAAAATTTTATTAATTAAAAATGGCATTCTTGTTGATTTTGCAATGAATACTGTATGTTCTGCAAATTGCGGTGCTTATATTGAAAATGTTGCTTCAAGATTGGGTATAAAAGTTGAAGAATTTTCTGATTATGCCTTAAAAAGCAAATCTCCAGCAAATATAAGCGGTAAATGTGCTGTTTTTGGGACTTCCTCATGTGTAAGTAAAATAAATTTGGGATTTAAAAAAGAAGATATTCTAATGGGTGTTGCTATGGCACTTGTTAGAAACTATTTTAGTATGCTTGCTAAAGGTAAAAATATTTTTCCTCCATATGTATTTTGTGGTGGAGTAAGTAGAAATAAAGCCATTGTAAAAGCAATGGAAGAATATCTTGAAGAAAAAGTTATAGTGCCTGAATATAGTTTTCTCATGGGAGCCATAGGGGTTGCGATTTTAACTATAGAAAAAGGAATTAAGGGTAAATTTAAAGGATATGAATTTATTGATGGAGATTTTAAAACCGAAACAATAATATGTGATAAATGTGCGAATAATTGTGAACTTGTAAGTATCTATAAAAATGGGAATCTTATTGGAAGAATAGGTTCAACTTGTGGAAAATATAATATTTAACAAAACCTTTCTGTTGACTTTTAAATTAAAATGCTTTAAAATTTATAAAATGTAATAGGGGCCGTAGTTCAGCGGTCTAGAATGCCAGACTGTCGATCTGGAGGTCGCGGGTTCGAATCCCGTCGGCCCCGTTTTTATATTTTAAAAATGGATTATAAAAAATATTGGCATACTACATCTCATATTTTAGCACAAGCAGTCAAAAGAATTTTTCCTGATGCAAAACTTGGAATAGGTCCTTCAATTGAAAAGGGATTTTATTATGATTTTTATGTAAATAAACCATTTTCACAGGAAGACCTTCTGAAAATTGAAGAAGAGATGAAAAAAATTATTAAAGAAGATTATCCAATAGAAAGGTTTGAAAAGACCAAAGAAGAAGCAAAAGAAATTTTGAAAGATGAGCCATTTAAACTTGAAATTCTTAATGAAATAAAGGATGATGTAGTTAGTTTTTATAAACAAGGAGAATTTATAGATTTGTGTGAGGGTCCTCATTTAAATTCAACAGGAGAGGTAAAATTTTTCAAACTTATTTCCGTTTCTTCTTCTTATTGGAGAGGAGATGAAAAAAGAGAAAGTATGCAGAGGATTTATGGAATTTCGTTTGAAACTAAGGAAGAACTTGAAAATTACTTAAAATTTATAGAAGAGGCAAAAGAAAGAGACCATAGAATTCTTGGCAAAAAGTTAGATTTATTTAGTATTCATCCTGAATATGGTTCAGGACTTATTTTCTGGCATCCCAAGGGTGCAATTATAAGAAAAATTATTGAAGATTTTTGGAAAGAAGTTCATTTAAATAATGGATATGAAATTGTATATACACCACATATTGCTGAAATATCTCTTTGGGAAAAATCAGGCCATCTTTCTTTTTATAAAGATTATATGTTTCCGAAAATGGAAATTGATGAAAATAAAGCATATCAATTAAAACCAATGAATTGTCCATTCCATATATTAATTTACAAAAGCAAAATAAGAAGTTATAGAGATTTACCTATACGGTTAGCAGAATTGGGGACAGTATATAGATTAGAAAAAATTGGTGTTTTACATGGACTTTTGAGAGTTAGAGGATTTACTCAAGATGATGCACATATTTTCTGCACAGATGAACAACTTGAAGAAGAAATTTGTAAAATTATAGACCTTATTTTTTTCTTTTTAAGAAGTTTTGGATTTAATGAATACAAGGTTTTTTTATCCACAAGACCAGAAAATTATGTAGGAACTATTGAAAACTGGGAAAAGGCAACAGAGGCACTTAAAATGTCATTAAAATTAAAAAATATAGATTATGAAATAGATGTTGGAGAAGGGGTTTTTTATGGGCCCAAAATTGATATAAAGATAAAGGATTGTTTAGAAAGGGAATGGCAGTGTTCTACAATTCAAATTGATTTTAATATTCCTGAAAAGTTTGAAATTAAATACGTTGATCCAAATGGGAATTTTAAAACACCAATAATGATTCATAGGGCAATTCTTGGATCTTTTGAGAGATTTTTTGGAATTCTTATTGAACATTATAAAGGTAATTTCCCATTATGGCTTTCTCCTGAACAGTTAAGAATTTTACCAATTGCAGATAGACATAATGAATTCTGTATAAAATTGAAATCTGAGTTTGCAAAAAAATTTAGAGTAAATGTTGATTTAAGAAATGAAAAAATAAATAAAAAAATTAAAGATGCAGAAGATGAAAAAATTCCTTATATGATTATTGTTGGCGATAAAGAGATTAGTAATAATAAATTATCTTTAAGAAAACACACAATTGGAATGCTTGGCTCTTTTACATTTGAAGAAATAATTGAAAAACTTGACAAAGAGGTAAAGAGCAAATTATAAAAATTTAAAATTGAACACAAAAAATTTTTATGATATAATTTTTTAAAAAGGAGTTATTCATCGGGAAGGAAGAAAAAGAGAAAAGATATAAAGTAAATTTTCAAATAAAGAGTCCGAAAGTAAGAGTTATTGATGAAGAAGGGAAACAGTTAGGTATATTAGATATTAAGGATGCTTTAAATATTGCACGAGAAAAAAATCTTGATTTAGTAGAAATAGTTCCGAATGCAGAAATACCAGTTTGCAGAATTTTAGATTTTAAAAGATTTCTTTTTGAACAGAAGAAAAAAGAAAAAGAAATAAAGAAAAAACAAAAAATTACACAAACAAAGGAGATAAGATTTACTCCAGAAACAAGTGAGCATGATTATAATTTTAAAAAACATCATATTGAAGATTTTTTGAAAGAAGGTCATAGAGTTAAAGTTAGTATTTTTTATAAAGGAAGAGGTATTTTATATAAAGAGAGAGGATATCAATTAATGGAAAGATTGATTAAAGAACTTGCAGAATATGGGAAAGTAGAAAGAGCACCAAAATTTGAAGGGCAAAGATTAACAGTTACTTTTTTACCGGTAAGTATTAAAGGAGAGAAAGATGGGAAAACTTAAAACAAAAAAATCAGTTGCAAAAAGGTTTAAAATAACTGGAACCGGAAAGATCATGCATTATGGTGCAGGAGGAAGCCATTTATTATCTAAAAAGAGTTCTAAGAGAAAAAGAAGAATTAAAAAGGCAAAAGTTTTGAAAAATAAAGGAGATATAAAGGTAATTAAGAGATTATTACCATATAGATAAAAAGGAGAAAAAATGGCAAGAACAAAAAATGCACCTGCTTCAAGAAAAAGAAGAAAAAAAGTATTAAAAAGAGCAAAAGGATATAGACAAGGAAGGTCAAAACTTTTTAAAAGAGCGAAAGAATTTTCTGAAAAAGGATTAACTTATGCCTTTTACCATAGAAGAAAGAAGAAAAGAGATTTTAGAAGATTATGGATAAGTAGAATTTCTGCTGCTTGTAAGATGTATGGTATTTCATATAGTAAATTTATAAATGGAATTAAGAAAATTGATGTTAATTTAAACAGAAAGACACTTGCTGAAATTGCATTTAATCATCCAGAGAATTTTGAAATTTTGGTAAAAAAAGTAAAGGAGAAGATGAATTTAATTTAAATAATGAAGACAATAAGAAATATCATCTTTCTCTTTTCTGTTTTTTTTCTTCTCTACATAAATATCTCATATCTCCGTGAAAGATTATTCATAAGAGAATTTTATTTCATTTCTTTAAATGTTCTTGTAACTTTGTTTATAATTATTGATGTGATTTACAATTTTCAAATTTCAAATAAGATAGAAAATTTAGAAAGAGAAAATGAAAAACAGAAATTAACAATTTTAGATTATAAATTAGAAAGCCAATTTTTAACCACACTTACAGAATTGATTGAAACATTTGGAGAAAATTTAACACTTGATGATGTTATTGAGAAGGTTTTGGAAGCAATTAAAAATATATTTAAAGAAGAAACAGTTTTAATTTTTCTTTTTGGAGACAGATACAAATTAAGTTATAAAGGAGAAAAAATAGAAATGCCTTTGGAACTTGTTGAAGAATTGACATTAAAAGGTAAGCCAGTTTTAGTGAATAATATATCTTCTTTTACACAATATGGAAAATTGAAAAATTTTGGAATCACATCTTTTATTATTACTGGATTATATCAGAAAAAGAGTATAATTGGTTTGCTGGGGGTTTTTTCTTTCAATAATAAAAAATTTACATTAAGAGATTTAAATCTCATTAGAATGGTTTCCGCACCTATTTCATTAATGATTGAAAATGTTGAATTATTTGAGAAAACAAAATTATTATCTATAACTGATGGTTTAACACAAATTTACAATAGGAGGCATTTTGAGAAGACAATTTCAGAAATTTTGACAAAAAGTCAGATAAATCACTCACCTTTTTCAATTGCCATGTGTGATATTGATTTTTTTAAATTTTATAATGATATTAACGGACATCTTGCAGGAGATTATGTTTTAAAAACAATAGCAGATATACTTAAAAAGGGAGTCAAAGGTTCTGATATTGTTGCAAGATATGGAGGAGAGGAATTTATTATTCTTTTTCCTGATACAACAAAAGAAAATGCAATTAAAATATGTGAAAAATTGAGGCAGAAAATAAAAGATTTTAAATTCCCAAATGAAGAATCGCAACCAAACGGTGATTTAACAATAAGTTTTGGAGTTGCTTCTTTTCCCGAAGATGGTATTACATCTGAAGAGTTAATAAGAAAGGCTGATATGGCTTTATATAAGGCCAAAGAATTGGGAAAGGATAGGGTTATTTCTGCATAATATTGTTTAGAATATAATTCCAGATTTCACCAACAATATCATTTATTATCTTTTCTTTCTCTTTAAGTTTTTTTATTTTTTCATTTTTTTCTTTTTCTAAAAATTCAATTTTTCCTTTCTTTTCGCTTTCTTTTTTCATTTTATATTCTTCAATTTCTTTTTTAAATTTTTCGTCATTTGTTTTTTTTATTTTTTCAATTTCTACTTCAATAGAATTCATCATTTCAATTACTTTTTTTTCTGCTTCATTAATAATTTTTTCTCCTTCTTCTTCTGCTTCCTTAATTTTTCTTATGTTTTCTTCAATCATTTTATTATTTTTTGTAATACTTAATCTCTTTTGTTTTCAAATTTAAAACGACAGCCGATTTTCCTAAGTAATAATTTTGACATAAACTTTTTAAATTTTCAAATTTTTTTATATTTTGATAAAGCAACAGATAAGCAGGTTTTAAATTATTGATTTTTTCCTCATTCTTTTTATTTTTCTTAAATTTAACCAAATAAATTAAAAAATATCTATCATCTGCATCCAAATTTTCAATATTTTCATTCAAAAGAATAAGAATTTTTACATCTTTGTTTTTGATTATCAAATTTTTCCCTTCAAAAATAAATTCTATATCATAAAAATTAATCTTCTCATCCCTTTGCAAAATTTTTAAAATTTTTTTGTGAGAATAAGGTGAAAGGGTTCCTTCGGATAAATAAATTTCTTTTGAAAATTTTGAAGCAAAAAGAAAGTTATCAGAAAATTTGTTATTTATAAGAAAGGATTTTTCTATTTTAATTTTTTTACTTTTGATAAATTTGTAAATAATTTCACTAAAATGTTTTGGATTTTCAATT
>CAZCUO010000109.1:0-14213 GCA_964502135.1 uncultured bacterium | reverse complement strand
GGTGATGCCTGGGGATAATATAGAGTTAGAAGTTAAATTAATATATCCAGTAGCACTTGAGAGAGGTCAGAGATTTGCGATAAGAGAAGGAGGTAAAACAGTTGGTGCTGGTGCTGTAACTGAAATAATAGAATAAAACCTTGACAATTTAAAATTAATTTTGGTATAATAATTATTTTATGACAAAAGAATAAAAATGGAAGAAAGAAAAATAATAAGAATAAAATTAAAATCTTTTGATCATAGGTTGCTTGATAAATCTGTTAAGGAGATAATTGAAATAGCAAAATCTACTGGTGTTAGTATTAGTGGTCCTGTTCCTTTGCCAACGAAAAGAGAATTATATACAGTTTTAAGATCACCACATGTTAACAAAAAAAGTAGAGAACAGTTTGAATTTAAAATACACAAAAGATTGATTGATATAATTGAACCAACAAAAAGAACGGTTGATGCTTTGAGTAAATTGAGTTTACCAGCAGGGGTAGAAGTGGAAATGAAAGAATTATAAAAGGAGTAAAAATGAGTTTAGGCATTCTTGGGAAAAAACTGAAAATGACACAAATTTTTAATGAAGATGGTGAGGTTATACCCGTAACAGTTGTTGAATACAAAGAAGGTTATATTGTTGATTTAAAAACAAAAGAAAAAGATGGATATGTTGCATTAAAAGTTGGTTTTGAAGAAGTAGATGAGAAAAAATTAACAAAACCAGAACTTGGATATTTGAAAAAAAGGGATTTACCACCTTTGAAGATTTTGAAAGAATTTAGATTTAATAGTTTTGAAGAAATTAAAGATTATAAAATAGGAGACAGAATAACAATAGATATATTTAAAGAAGGAGAGTTGGTTGATGTAACAGGAAGATCCATAGGTAAAGGTTTTCAAGGAGTTGTAAAAAGACATGGATTTCATGGAGGTCCTGCAAGTCATGGTTCAATGTCTCATAGGGCTCCAGGTTCAATTGGACCTACTACTCCTCAAAGAGTTATAAAAGGTAGAAGGATGGCAGGTCATATGGGAAATAAAAAAGTTACAATTCAAAATTTACAAATAGTTAAAATAATGAAAGATGAAAATGTAATTATGATAAAAGGTGCAATACCAGGACCTTCAAATGGATATGTTTGGATTAAAAAAGCAGTTAAAAAGAGGGTAAAAAATGGTTAAAATTAATGTTTATGATATTGAGGGAAATATAATAGGTGAAAGAGAGATTAACGGAGAGATTTTGAAAAAACCAATTAATAAGGATGTTCTTTATTATTATGTTGTAAGTTATCTTGCAAACCAGAGATTGGGAACACATTCAACAAAAACAAGAGGAGAGGTAAGTGGAGGTGGAAGAAAACCATGGAGACAGAAAGGAACTGGAAGAGCAAGAGTAGGTTCAATAAGAAACCCAATATGGCGTCATGGTGGAATAGCATTTGGACCAAAACCAAGGGACTATTCAATTAGGCTGCCAAAGAAAGTCAAAAGGAAGGCATTGGTTGAATCTTTAAGGGATAAGTTGATGGAAAATAGAGTGTTATTTATAAAAATAGATAAAATAGAAAAACCGAAAACAAAGATTTTTAGTAATTTTTTGAAAAAAATTGGCCTTGATAATGAAAAAGTTTTGTTTATTTTTAAAGATACAATGGATAAAAATAAAATTTTATCTGTGAGAAATTTGCCGAATGTAAGTTATGATTATATTGAAAAAATTAATGCTTACGAAATTTTAAATAGTGATAGATTGGTTATAGAGGATGAATCATTTGAAAAATTCAAAGATTTTTTAGAAGGAGGAGAAATTGTTTGACCCTTATAAAATAATAAAACATCCAATAATTACTGAAAAGGCCACAGAATTGAACAAGGAAAATAAATATGTTTTTTGTGTAGATAAAAAAGCAAATAAGCATCAGATTAAAAAAGCGATAGAGGAAATTTATAATGTAAAAGTTGAAAAAGTTTTTGTTATAAATATAAAACCTAAAAAAAGGAGATATAGATTTTTTATTGAAGGTTATAAATCTGGTTATAAAAAAGCAATTGTTCAATTGAAAGAAGGAGAAAAAATTGCCATTACGTAAATTAAAACCTGTTACCCCGGGTCAAAGGCATGCAATTTTACAAGATTTTTCTGATATTACAAAAAAAGAACCAGAAAAGTCTCTTGTTTTTGGCTTAAAGAAGACAGGTGGAAGAAATAATACAGGAAGGATTACAGTTAGACATAGAGGAGGAGGCCATAAAAGACTTTATAGAATAATTGATTTTAAAGGAAGAATTGGATATGAAGCAGTAGTTAAAAGTATTGAATATGATCCAAATAGAAATGCCAGAATTGCTTTAATTACTTATACAGATGGTGTAAAAAGTTATATTATAGCACCTGTTGGTCTTTCTGTTGGAGACAGGATAAAATGTGGAGAGGATGCAGAAATAAAGATTGGCAATAGATTACCATTAAAAAATATACCTGAAGGAACTCAGATTTATAATTTAGAATTGATTCCGGGTAGAGGCGGACAAATTGTAAGGAGTGCCGGAACATTTGCTACTCTTTTGGCTAAAGGTGAAAAATATGCTCAAGTAAGATTGCCATCTGGAGAAGTAAGATTGTTTGATTTAAATTGTTATGCTTCTATTGGACAGGTAAGTAATCCTGAATATAAATATATATCCCTTGGTAAAGCAGGAAGATCCAGATGGCTTGGAATAAGACCAACTGTTAGAGGAACTGCTATGAATCCAGTTGACCATCCGATGGGTGGCGGAGAAGGAAGAGGTAAAGGGCATCAATCACAAAGTCCAACTGGAGTACCTGCAAAAGGTTATAAGACTAGAAAAAAACATAAGTCATCTGATAAATTTATAGTTGAAAGAAGGAAAAAGAAATGAGATCCAAGAAAAAAGGTCCATATGTAGATACTAAACTTTTACAAAAAGTAATGAAACAGAAAGAAAGTGGAAAAAAGGAAATAATTAAAACATGGGCAAGAAGTTGTACAATTATTCCTGAATTTGTTGGTCATACTTTTGCAGTTCATAATGGGAGGACATTTATAAATGTTTATGTAACTGAAAATATGGTTGGCCATCGTCTTGGAGAATTTGCTCCAACAAGAACCTTTAGAGGTCATGGAGCTCATACAGAAAGAGCAAGAGAAAAGAAATAGAGGTGAAGTATGGAAGTTAAAGTTAAAGCAAGATATGTAAGAATTGGTCCCAAAAAATTAAGAATGATAAGAGAACTTGTTTTAGGGAAAAATATAGATGAAGCAATTGGAATTTTAAGAAATTTGCCAAAAAAAGGTGCAAGAATACTTGAAAAAGTTATTAAAAGTGCTCAAGATGCAGCAAAATATAAAGGTGAAGGGTATGAATGGAAAGTTAAAAATGTTATTATTGACGGAGGTCCAATGCTTAAAAGATGGAGAGCAGCACCAATGGGGAGAGCGGTAATGATTAGGAAAAGAACATCACATATAACTGTTATACTTGAATCAAACGAGGAATAATTATGGGACAGAAAGTCAATCCGATTGGTTTAAGGTTAGGTATAGTGGAAAATTGGAGAAGTAATTGGTTTGCTACAAAAAAAGAATTTAAGGATTTATTAAAAGAGGATATTTTGATAAGAGATTATATTAAAAAGAGATATCCAAGAGGAAGTATAACAAAAATAGAAATAGAAAAAACAGATAGTATAAGAATTAGAATTTATACTACAAGACCTGGTGTTGTTTTGGGAAGAAGGGGAACAGAAATAAATAAATTGAGAGATGAACTTTATGAAATGTTTAAAAAACAAATATACATTGATTGTATAGAGGTTAATCCACCAGGGTTGAGTGCTCAATTTCTTGCTGATTCAATTGTTATTCAACTTGAAAAACGTGTTCCACATAGACAAGCAATTAAAAAGGCAATGGATTTGGCAATGCAATCAGGTGCTCAAGGAGTAAAGGTAAGAATATCTGGAAGGATAGCAGGTGCAGAAATAGCAAGGAGTGAACAATATATAGTTGGAAAGGTTCCGCTTCATACTTTAAGAGCAAAAATTGACTATGCAACAAGTACCGCTTTTACAAGAAGTGGAACAGTGGGAGTTAAAGTATGGGTTTATCTTGGAGAAGTGTTAGAAGAAAAAGGAGAAAAAGATGCCACTAATGCCTAAAAGAGTTAAATATAGAAAAATGCAGAGAGGAAGAACAAAAGGTAAAGCAACATGTGGTAATACTTTATTTTATGGTGATTATGGTCTTAAAGCACTTGAACCAGGATGGATAACAGCACAACAAATTGAAGCAGCAAGAATTGCAATAACCCATTATTTAAAATCCAGAGGAAAACTTTGGATTAGAATATTTCCGGATAAACCAATTACAAAAAAACCAGCAGAAAGTAGAATGGGAAAGGGAAAAGGTGATGTAAGTGGATGGGTGGCTGTTGTCCTTCCTGGAAAAATAATTTTTGAAATAGCAGGAGTAGCAGAAGAACTTGCTAAAGAGGCTTTAAGAAGAGCTTCTCATAAACTTCCTTGTAAAACCAAAATTGTTTCAAGGGTTCTAAGTTAAAAAGTTGAAAAAATTTTTAAAATTATGGTATAATATAATTTTACGTTTTTAAAAACATGAAAAAAGAAGAACTTAAAAAGTGGAGAGAGGCAACAAATCAAGAAATAGAAAATAAAATTATGGAATTAAAAAGAAAACTTTATGAAATGAAAAATCAATTACTTCTTGGTCAATTAAAAAATTATTCACAGTTAAAGGAAATAAAAAAGGATATAGCAAGGTTGAAAACAATTTTAAATGAAAGAAAATTAGGAGTTAAAAAATGACAAAAAAATTAATAGATAAAATTGGTGTAGTTGTTAGTGATAAGATGAATAAAAGTAGAGTTGTTATGGTTGAGTTTATGACACAACATCCAAAATATAAAAAAACAATAAAAAAAAGAAGGAAATTTATGGCTCACGATGAAAATAATATTACAAAAGTTGGTGATATAGTTAGAATTATTCAAACAAGACCACTAAGTAGAAAAAAAAGGTGGAAAATTGTTGAAATTTTGGGTAGGAAGCAAGAAATACTTGATAAAAAGGAGGAAATAAGTGGTGCAACTCAGGACAATGCTACAAGTTGCTGATAATACAGGTGCCAAAAAAATAATGGTGATTGGATTTATAGGAAGTTCCAAAAGGAGATATGGATATGTGGGTGATATTGTTGTTTGTAGTGTTAAAGATGCTCTTCCTGATGGGATTGTCAAAAAGAAGGAAAAAGTTAGAGCAGTTATTATAAGGACAAAAAAAGAGATAAAAAGAAAGGATGGATCAGTTTTAAGATTTGACCATAATTCTGCGGTTATTATTGATAATGAAGGTAATCCAAGAGGAACAAGGGTTTTTGGACCAGTACCAAGAGAATTAAGGGATAAAAATTTTACAAAAATAATTTCACTTGCACCTGAGGTAATATAAAAATGAAATTTAAACTTAAAAAAGGTGATTTTGTTCAGGTTATAAAAGGTAAGGATAAAGGTAAAAAAGGAAGGATTTTAAAAATTTTTTATAAAGAAAATAGAGTTCTTGTTGAAGGAATAAATTTTGTCAAAAAACATGTTAAACCAGGAGCAGTTGATAGACAGGGAGGAATAATTCAAGTTGAAAAACCAATATCAATAAGTAATGTTAACTTTTTTTGTTTAAAATGTAGTAAGCCCACGCGTCTTGGAATAAAATTTTTAGAAGATGGTAGTAAAGTGAGATATTGTAAAAAATGTAAGGAAATTGTAGATGAGAAGTAAAATGGAAGAGCCAAGATTAAAAAAAATATATAAAGAAGTGGTTATACCTAAATTAAAGGAAAAGTTTGGATATAAGAATGATTTACAGGTTCCTAAAATTCTAAAAATTGTTTTAAATATGGGGATAGGTAGGGATAGTAAGGATGCAAAAGCAATTGAAGCAGCACAGAGAGAATTAACTTTAATTGCTGGGCAGAAAGCAGTTTTGACAAAAGCAAAGAAATCTATTGCAGGATTCAATGTAAGAAAAGGTGATATTGTTGGAGTTATGGTGACTTTAAGGGGTAATAGGATGTATGAATTTCTTGATAGATTAATAACAGTTGCATTGCCAAGAGTGAGAGATTTTAATGGATTGCCTCCAGATTCATGTGATGGGAGAGGTTCTTATACAATAGGAATAAAAGAACATATAATATTTCCTGAAGTTGATTATAATATAATTTATAAAGTTCAGGGATTAAATGTTACAATTGTAACATCTGCAAAAACACCGGAGGAAACAATTGCATTATTAAGAGAAATTGGATTACCTATAAGGGAGGGATAAATTGGCAAGAAAGTGTTTTTTTGAGAAGATGAAGAAAGAGCCCAAATTTAAAGTGAGAAAAAGAAATAGGTGTTGGAGATGCGGTAGGCCCCGTGGTTATTACAGAAAATTTGGAATATGTAGGATATGTTTTAGAGAACTTGCTTCAAAAGGAGAAATACCAGGAGTTAAAAAGGCGAGTTGGTAAAGGAGGAAATATGACAATGACAGATCCAATTGCTGATATGCTTACAAGGATAAGGAATGGTAATGCAGTTTCAAAAACTTATGTTGATGTTCCTTTTAGTAAATTTAAAACAAAGATACTTGATGTTCTGAAAGAGGAAAAATATATAAAAGATTACGAAATTATTTCAGAAAATTCAAAGAAAATTTTAAGAGTTTATCTATTATACTATGGCAAAAGGAAAGCAATTAATGAAATTAAAAGAATAAGTACACCTGGAAGAAGAATTTATGTTTCAAAGGATGAAATACCCGTTGTAAAAAATAATTATGGTATAGCAGTTCTTTCTACTTCAAAAGGAGTGATGAGTAATAAAAAAGCAAAAGAATTAGGTATTGGTGGAGAATTACTTTTTTATATTTGGTAAAAAAGGCGAAAAAATGTCACGATTGGGTAAAAAACCAATAGATATTCCTGATGGTGTAAATGTGAAAATTGAAAATGGGATTATTTATATTGAAGGGAAAAAAGGAAAACTTTCACAGAAGATATTTCCAAATTTAAATGTTGTTATTGAGGACAAAAAAATTTTTGTTAAAAATGAAGTTGAACCTAAAAATAAAAAATTATATAGAAAAACATGTGCTCAGTGGGGATTATTGAGAAGTTTAATTTATAATATGATAAAAGGAGTTTCAGAAGGGTATGAAAAAATTCTTGAAATTCATGGAACAGGATATAAAGCGGAACTTAAGGGTAAAAAATTAATTCTTACTCTTGGTTTTACTCATCCTGTTGAAGTAGAAATTCCACAAGATATATCTGTTGAAGTTAGTAAAAATACAATAATATTTATTAGGGGTGCAGATAAACAAAAGGTTGGAGAATTTGCAGCAAGTATAAGAAGAATATATCCACCTGAACCATATAAAGGAAAAGGAATAAGATATAGAGGTGAATATATTAGACAGAAAGTAACAAAAGCAGGAGTAGGAGCAGCAAAATGAAGAAATCAAAAGAAGAGAAAAGAAAAGTAAGACATTTAAGGGTTAGAAAAAAAGTTAAGGGAACAAGTGAAAGACCAAGATTATGTGTTTTTAGGAGCCATAAACATATATATGCTATGTTAATAGATGATACTTATGTTCCAAATAAAGTAATTACTTCTGTTTCAAGTTTATCCCCTGAATTTAAAAAACTTGTGACAGATAAAAGTATTCATGGTGGTAATGTTAAAGGAGCAGAAATTGTAGGTCAACTTATTGCAGAAAAAGCAAAATCTTTATCAATTGAAAGAGTTGTTTTTGATAGGGGTGGATATAAATATACAGGTAGAGTAAAAGCATTAGCAGATGGTGCACGAAAAGGAGGTCTAAAATTTTAGAAAAAGAAACTTTAATCGGTGAAGTTGAAGAAAAACAAATAGTTATTGAAATAAGAAGAGTTACTAAAGTTACAAAAGGTGGTAAGAACTTAAGTTTTAGAGCAGTTGTTGTTGTTGGTGATGGTAAAGGAAAAGCAGGATTTGGTATTGGTAAAGCGAATGAAGTTCCAGATGCAATAAGAAAAGCAATTGAACAAGCAAGAAAAAACATGATAGAAGTTCCTTTAAAAGGAACAACTATTCCTCATGATGTAGAAAGTAAATTTGGTCCGTCAAAAGTAATATTAAAACCAGCACCAAAAGGACATGGGATGGTTGCTGGACGAACGATGAGAGCATTTCTTGATGTTTGTGGTATTAAGGATATTACATGTAAATGTCTTGGGTCAACAAATTGTATTAATGTTCTACATGCGACAGTAAAAGCATTAAAGAAAATTAAAGTTAAAGGAGAAGAGAATGAAACTACACCAGTTAAAACCACCTAAAGGAGCAAAACATAAAGTTAAGCGACTTGGTAGAGGAGATGCTTCAGGTCATGGAGGAACTTCAACTAGAGGCCACAAAGGACATAAGGCAAGAAGTGGTTATAGATTACCATTTAATTTTGAAGGTGGGCAAATGCCTCTTGTTAGAAGGATTCCTAAAAGAGGATTTACTCATTTGAAGAAATATAAAATTGAAATAGTAAATTTAAATAAGATTGAAAAAAAATTTAATGAGGGTGAAGAAGTAACTCCAGAAAAATTAAAAGAGAAAGGATTGATTAAAAAAATTGAATTTGTAAAAATACTTGGTGAGGGAAATTTAACAAAAAAACTAACTATTTATGCGCACCATTTTTCAAAAAAAGCGAAAGAGAAAATAGAAAAACTTGGTGGTAAGGCAATTGTAATAGAGAAAAAATAAAAAATGTTTGAAGCATTTAAAGATTCATTTAAAATACCAGATTTAAAGAAAAGAATAGGAATTACAATTTTTTTGCTTACTATCTATAGATTTGGTTGCTATATTCCTATTCCAGGTATTAATGGTAAGGAACTTTCAAGAATCTTTGAAAGTTCTGCAAATACATTATTTTCTCTTGCTGATTTATTTTCTGGTGGTGCATTAAGTCAGGCTACAATTTTTGCTCTTGGTATAATGCCATATATAAGTGTTTCAATTGTACTTGAATTACTTGCTTCAGTAGTGCCATATTTTGAGAATATGCTTAAAAGTGGGATTGAAGGTAGGAGAAAACTTACACAATTAACAAGATTAGGAACAGTAGGGTTATGTATTTTTCAAGGTATGGCAATAAGTTTATTTTTAGAAAACCCGGAACATTTCGGAGGAGTTGTTATAGTAGCAAATCCAGGATGGTTATTTAGAATTATAGCAACATTAACAATGACAGCAGGAACTGTTTTTCTAATGTATATTGGTGAACAAATTACCGAAAAGGGAATTGGTAATGGGATTTCCCTTATAATTACTACAAGTATTATTTCAAGAATACCTGTGGCTTTTCATAGGATGGCTGGACTTGTTGCTTCAGGAGAAATAAACTTTTTTGTAGTGATTATTTTAATAGGTTTAATTTTTGGAGTTGTTGCAGCAGCAATAATTGTTAATGAAAGTGAAAGAAGAATACCAATTCAGTATGCAAGAAGAGTCATAGGAAAGAGAGTTTATGGAGGACAATCAACATATTTGCCTATAAAATTAAATCAAGGAGGAGTAATACCCTTAATTTTTGCAATAGCAATTTTAACTTTTCCTGCTACTATTCTTTCCTTTACTGAAAATAAATTTTTAAGTAAACTCGCAGTAATTCTTTCTCCAGAACAACCGACTGGAATGATTTTATATGCTTTGTTAACTATATTTTTTTGTTATTTCTATGCTGGAATTATTTTTAACCCAGATAATATTGCAGAAGAATTACAAAAATATGGTGGATTTATTCAAGGAATTAGGCCTGGGAAATCAACTGCTCTTTATCTTGAAAAAGTTTTAAATAGATTAACTTTACCAGGTTCTTTAATGCTTACTGGTATTGCAGTTTTCCCATATATTCTTATGCATTTATATAGAAAGATTCCTTATATTGTTGCGAGTATTTTTGGCGGAATTGGACTTTTAATTGTGGTTTCTGTTCTTATAGAAACAATAAGACAGATTGAAGCCCATTTAATTTTAAGACATTATCAGGGATTTATTAAAAAGTCAAAGATAAAATGAAAAAAATAATTATTTTACTTGGACCACCAGGTGCAGGGAAAGGAACTGTTGGTGAAAAATTAAGTAAGTTATTAAATTTTCCTTTGATTTCAACAGGAGATTTATTGAGAGAAAATGTAAAAGAAAAAACAGAATTAGGTATTAAAGCCAAAGAATATATGGAGAAAGGCGAACTTGTTCCTGATCATATAGTTTTTTCTGTGCTTCTTGAAAGAATAAAAAATGATGACTGTAAATATGGATTTATACTTGATGGTTTTCCAAGAAATATTAATCAAGCAGAAAATCTTAATAAACTTTTAGAGGATGGTAAAACAAAGGTTATATACTTAAAGGCAGATGATGATTTTTTAATTAGACGTCTTTCAAATAGAAGAATATGTGAAAAATGTGGTGCAATCTATCATTTAATAAACTTACCTCCAAAAGTTGAAGGTATTTGTGATAAATGTGGAGGTAAACTAATTCAAAGGGATGATGATAAAGAAGAAGTTGTGAGGAATAGACTAAAAGTGTATCATAATTTGACATCACCCTTACTTAATTATTATGGAAACAAAGGTATTTTATTTCAAGTAGATGCTACTAAAAAACTTGAAGAGATAGTTTCAGAAATAATAAAAATAGAAAAAAATAATGGATAAAAAGGGTATTGAAATGGTTAGAACAGCATGTAAAAAAGCAAGGGAAATTATAGAAGACTTAAAAGAATATTTAGTTTCTGGAATTTCAACATATGAGATAGAACTAAAAAGTATTGAACTTATGAAAGAAAAGAATGTTGTTTCAGCATTTAAGGGTTATAAAGGTTATCCAGCAAATATTTGTATTTCAGTTAATTATGAAGTTGTTCACGGACTTCCTAAAAAGGGTAAAATTTTAAAAGAAGGAGATATTGTTTCTCTTGATGTAGGCGTTATTTATAATGGATATTATGGTGATTGTGCAGATACTTTCCCTGTTGGAAAAGTTGAGGTAAAATATATAAAATTAATAGAAGTTTCAAGAAAGGCATTTGAGAAAGCATTAAAAGAAGTATATGCTGGTTCAAGGACAGGTAATATTGGGTATGTAATAGAGAAATATGTCAGAAAAAATGGTTTTTCAGTTATTAAAGATTTTGCTGGCCATGGTATAGGTAAAAATTTACATGAGTTACCAGAAATTCCAAATTTTGGTGAAAGGGGGAAAGGGGATATTTTACATGAAAATCAAATAATTGCAATAGAACCGATGATTACAGAAGGCACTGGTGAAACAGAAATATTAGAAGATGGTTGGACTGCTGTAACTAAGGACAGAAAATATGCATCTCATTATGAAAATTGTGTTCTTGTAAAAAAAAATGGTTATGAAATTTTAAGTTAAAATGGAAAAAGAAGAAAAGATTAAAGTAGAAGGTGTTATAAAAAAAATTCTTCCAGCAACAAATTTTGAGGTTGAACTTGAAAATGGTCATACTGTTATTGCACATTTGTGTGGGAAGATGAGAATGAATTATATTAAAATTGTTCCTGGAGATAAGGTTGTTGTAGAAATTTCACCTTATGATTTAAAAAGAGGAAGAATTATAAAAAGGATTTAAGGAGGAAAAATGAAAGTAAGGGCTTCAGTTAAAAAAATATGTCCAAAATGTAAAATAATAAGAAGAAAAGGTGTGGTAAGAGTAATTTGTAGTAATCCACAGGATGGACCAAAACATAAACAAAGACAAGGATAAGGAGGTAAAATGGCAAGGATACTTGGAGTAGAAATTCCTGATAATAAAAAAGTGAAAATTTCATTAACTTATATTTTTGGTATTGGCCCTAAAAGAGCAGAAGAAATTATTCAAAATACTGGTATTGATGGAGAAAAAAGAGTTAAGGAATTAACAGAAGAGGAACTTGGTAAAATTGCTGCCTTTATACAAAAAAATTATAAAATTGAAGGAGATTTAAAGCAGGAAATAGCCCAGAACATAAAGAGGTTGATTGATATAAATTGTTATAGAGGGATAAGACATAAACTCTCATTACCAGTTAGGGGGCAGAGAACAAGAACAAATGCAAGGACAAGAAAAGGTCCCAGGAAGACTGTTGGTGTTATAAGAGATAAAGCATTAAGAAAAGCAATAAAACAGCAGAGAGAACAACAACAAAAGGGAGGTTAAATTGGCCAGAAAGTATGTTAAAAAAAGAAAAAAGAAAATAACGGTTCCTAAAGGAGTTGCGCATATTAAAGCCACTTTTAACAACACAATAATAACAATTACTGATGAAGCAGGAAGAGTTTTGTTATGGGGAAGTGCAGGAACTGTAGGTTTTAAAGGAACAAGGAAAGGGACACCTTTTGCTGCACAACTTGCTGCTGAAAATGTTGCCAAAAGAGCTCAAGCACTATTTAATATGAAAGAAGTAGATGTAAGAGTGAAAGGACCAGGACCTGGAAGAGAGACAGCAATTAGAGCTTTACAAAGTGCAGGATTAAATGTCGTATCAATTAAGGATGTAACTCCAATACCACATAATGGATGTAGGCCACCAAAAAGAAGAAGAGTATAAGGAGGAGGTATTATGGCAAAATATATTAAACCTTTATGTAAAATTTGCAGAAAATATGGAGAGAAACTTTATTTAAAAGGTCAAAGGTGTGAAAGTGATAAATGTGCTGTTGATCCAAGAAGAGGGAAAATAAGATTTATTAAACCTAAAAAATTATCTGAATATGGTATGCAATTAAGAGAAAAAAATAAAGTCAAAATATATTATGGTGTTCTTGAAAGACAGTTTAGAAGATATTTTGAAATTGCAAAAAAACATAAAGGGGTTACAGGAGAAATACTTCTTCAATTACTTGAAAGACGTCTTGATAATGTTGTTTATAGAGCCAATTGGGCTTATTCAAGAAAGATGGCAAGACAAATTATAAACCATGGACATATTCTTGTAAATGGCAAAAAAGTAGATAGGCCTGGTTATTTAGTTGAAATTGGAGATGTTATTCAGATAAAACCAAATAGCAAATATGTTAAAATTGCAAAAGAATGTATTGAAGAATATAAAACAAAAAGTAGACCATTGTGGTTTAAAGTTGACGATGGAAATTTAAAGATAGAAATTCTTAGATTTCCAACAAGAGAAGAAGTTCCTATTCAAGTTAATGAACAATTAATAATTAACTTTTACTCTAAATAAAAATAGCGAGGTGAAAAATGAAGGAATTTGTCTATCCTGATAAATTTATTTGGGAAAAAGAAACTTACAGAAATAATTATGGTAAATTAATAATAGAGCCGCTTGAAAGAGGATATGGAGTTACAATTGGAAATGCTTTAAGGAGAGTTTTATTATCTTCTATACCAGGAATTGCTATAACGGGTTTAAGAATAGAAGGTGTTTTACATGAATTTTCAACACTTCCTGGAATGAAAGAAGATATAGTTGAAGTTGTCTTAAATTTAAAACAGATTGCCTTAAAACCAATTGTTGAAGAATATCCAAGAGTTGTGAGAGTAGAAATAGAGGGTAAGGATGAAATATGTGCAGGAGACCTTTTTAATGATGGTTCTGTTGAAGTTATAAATAAAGATTTACATATCGCAACAGTTGACCCTTTAAGAAAATATAAATTTGAATTTGACATTACAAAGGGGTTTGGTTATTTACCTGTTGAGAAAATGAAACTGATGGTAAAAGAAGTGCCAGTAGGGACAATTTTGATTGATGGTTTATATTCTCCTGTAAGAAAAGTTACTTTCCATGTTGAAAATACAAGAGTTGGACAATTTGTTGATTATGAAAAACTTATTCTTGAAGTATGGACAACAGGTGCAATAACACCGGATGAAAGTGTCAAATATGCATGTGACCTTCTTGGAAAACAATTCAATTTAATAATAAATGGTTTAAAAATAGAGGGGGAGGAAGTTGTTGAAGAAAAAGTAGAAATGAAAGATCCTCTTGATATTCCAATATCAGAGTTGAAATTACCGGCAAGAATAAATAATGCTCTTATTTCAAGAAAAATATATACATTAAAAGATCTTTTGAATACACCGAAAGAGAGATTAGAAGAAACAAAAAATCTTGGGAAAAAAT
>CAZCUO010000108.1:0-31039 GCA_964502135.1 uncultured bacterium | reverse complement strand
ATTTTCCAAACCATGAATTGATTATGCCTAAAATAGAATGTCCTGTTGATAAAAACCAATTACAACTTTGGGAATGGCAACCTCCAGTTCAATATTAATATATCTCATATAATTAAGGGAAAAAATCTTAAGGTAATATTAATCCTTTATATTTGGCTAAAAACCATAAGCAACGAGGGGAATAAGCGAGGACAGTAGCAGGTATTAATGGTCGTGATTGATTACAAAATTGAGGTGGTCTACCACTATCTTCTGCCTGTTCTTTGTTATGGATTTCATAAATTGGATACCAGTCACCACGACATATTGGATCTTGTGAGCGATTTTGTTTTTTATCCAAAATTTGAAAAACATTTAATGCAATTTCACTAAAAATAGGTTCACCTGTATATTCACCTACAATAGCTAACCCATATAATGCAAGTCCAATTGCATCAATATCTTTTACTCCTTTACCATTATCAGGAAATACCCATGCCAGAGCTTTTTTTAATACTGGTAAAATCTTCTCATCTTTGGTTAGATCAAAATAATCGCCAAGAGCCATAATTGCATGCTCAGTGAAAGTGGGATGAGGTGGTCCTTCAGGTTTATTAAAAAACCCAGGCCATGAACCATCCGGTTTTTGTAATTTTATAAATGTTTCAACTATTTGTTGAGCCAATTCTATATATTTTTTTTCACCTGTATATCGGTAAAACTGTGTCATCATATGAAGTTGCATAGCAGCATTTCTACGATCAATAGAACTAAAATTTCTTTTAGTAGACGCTAATCTCTCACCACATTTAAGAACCCATTCCCAAGCAATTGGATCACCACTTACTCCTGCCCATTCAAGTAATCCCATTAACCAAGAATGGTCAGGCTTTCCATAAATATTGGCACCAAGATAAAAGTGGCCGTAAGAGTGTGTGTACATACCATAATCAGGGTAATGTCGTATATCCACGTCTAAAATATGTTTAGATATAATACGACATAATTCCCATGCTTCTGAATTTCCTGTCCGTAGATAATAAAGTAATATTCCTCTCAAAACATCTCGTTCATTGTTATGCCAATATCCTTCCCTTGGCATTTCTCCCATATGTCCCCATTTGGTTCCAGGATGACACATATAGGTTGTTGATGGGATAAAGTATCTAAAATCACCATAATCAAATTTACCATAACATTTAAATGTCTCTATATGGCGTTGAAACCAGTTAAAACACTCATCAAATATACGTTCAGCATCAGGGAAATTTTCAGGGTCATAAGGCCATAAAGGTCCACATACCTGACTTTTTGCTACTTGAATTGGATCTATATGGGCACGGACTGGAGTTAAACTTCCATTCCACAATTTTTTTTCAAATATAGGTTTACTATCTCTACCTGCCCAAAAACTAATTACAACTTCTTGTGTCTTTGCTAAACCTTGTGGAACATCTAAACACTTTTTTTCTTTATCAAAAAAAGCAATATAAGGATGAGGCATAACTGGCCAATATCTTAAACGATGATATCGTTTACCATCAATGTCTGCCGGTAAAATTCGTTTAGATGAAAGATACTCATTTGCTCTCTCTGGCCATAAACCAATACTAATTTCTCCCTCTTTTATTTCAATCTCATTAGGATATTCCTGCCAAAAATTTGGAACCCATACTCCAAGTAGACAATTTGAATTTTGTAGGTATACCCAGCCAGGAAAATGTTCACCATCACAACCTCCGCTACATAAATGTTGTATACGACCGTCAGGATTTTTTGTTAAAGCCCAGTATTGATTGTGATCTTCTTGTAAAATAAATACTGGCCAATCTTTCAAAAATGGTCCATCATATACTCCTCTTTCACATCCAAAAACAAGCCGATTAGGAAGAAATTTAAAAGGTAAAACTATACGAATATCTTTTAAAAATACACCTTCTGAATCTTCTGTATTTATCCAAGTTAAAGTAGTTATAATTTCAGAACGAGACCTATATGCTTGCCACCTCCAGATATAAGAAAATAAACTCTCCCCATCTTCAGAAAATAATTTTCCTTCATATCTTAATGAAGCACGTATAGGACCAATCTCTTCAATAATAACTCGTCGTGAATTATCTAATGATGCTTTAAACTGTTTCCCATCATATCTTTTAATAACTAAATCTATTCCCGGGCTTTCAGAAATTAATACTACTTTCTTTCTATCTTTTCCTAAAGCCGTTATTTCTTTTACTAATGTGCCATGGTTTTGATTAAAAAAAATTGAAATTTCACCTGTGTCAACAATTATTCCATTATTTATTTTATTCAGCAAATTTGGTGCTGTTTTTGCTTTTCCTTCTTTAAGAAAGTAATCACCAGGTCCTTTTTCTGCTTCAAAAAGAAGATGCAACCATTTAATGCTACCATCAAGCCAGCGTTGAACTACACGAAACTGAGTTAGAACTGGTTCACCCGTTGATGTAGTTACTGTTAAATTTGTAATCTCATGAATTTTGCCACAGGAAAATGGAACGCTCGTTTCAACTACTGCTCCAATAGGGGGAGGGCCACTAGGTGAAGGAACTTTAATTCTTATAGGCTCAAAACTTTTAGTTTCTGCTAACTTAAGTAAACAAAAACCTAAAAATATTAAATATTTTAATATATTACTTCCCTTACACTTCCTTCTTACAATACTTAATAGTTTACTTTTTATAAACAATTGTCCATTTCCCAGGTGGTTCATATGGACTAACTGGATTATAATTTTTTAATTGTCCTTCATTCATTGTCTCCACATGTCCATCAGCAAACATAAAATTACCAACCCCTAAATGCCAAATTGCTGGAGCTCCTTCATAAGGAGATGCATAAGAATTATCAAGACCATACCATATTATCCCATAATATTGAGAAGGATAAACATAGGCACAATCTCCAACAAGTATATATTTATCAGCAATCTTTAATTTTGAAATATTTAAAAAAAGAGAACTATGTTGAACAGCATTTACATACATATTTCTATAAGGTGTACCTGGTAGCCAAACATTTGGCTTTGCTAATCCATATGATCTTGATATATAATCTGCATCATACTTTCCGCTTGAACAGACAAAAATACTATTTGCTCCTTTCCCATAACCAGTGTAAGGAGTTGGAATTCCTGTTTCTGTAGAATAGGGTTTCCTTGTTATTTTAACATATCCTAATCTCCATAAAAATTCTGTCCAAGCAAGATAAGTAGTTCCAGAAACAGTTCTTCCCGGAAGAGAATAATTATATGTTCTGCAATTTCCAATTACCCATCCATCATAATCTTCTGCATACATCCTGAGAGCAAGACCTATTTGTTTTAGATTATTTATACATATTGCTGACCTTGCTCTTTCTCTTGCTTTACTTAACGCAGGAAGAAGCATCGCTGCTAAAATTGCAATTATAGCAACTACAACAAGCAACTCTATCAAAGTGAAGCCATGTGGTTTTGAAAATTTTTTCTTCATAGTTAACCTTCTTTTTAATTATGTTATACCTAATTTATTTTAAAAATAATAGCACAAAAACAGATATTATTAGCACTAAAACGGACAATTGAAAAATTTTAAAAGACCTTTAATAGGGTTAAAAAATAATTCATATATAACTTTCTCAAATTTATTACCTTTCTTTTTCAAAAATTCCTTTTTTACTTTTCCAAGAATATAACTTAATATCTGGACATTATCTGCGCCTGCTTCTAAATAATCAAAAATATGCCTTCCTTCATAAATCCCACCTGTTGCTGAAATTGAAATATTAGGAAATGCTTTTTTTGCCTCTTTAATCTGAACTAAATTTCTGTCTCTTAATTCTTTACCTCCATAAGCAGAATTAAGTTTTTCTTTAAATATTCTATTACCTATAACAACTCCATCTGAATTACCTTCTATTGCTGATTTTATAATCTCAAGTTGAAAATCTATTCCATATTCAAGATTTAAAATTTTTGGAAATACATATATATCTGGAAACTCTTCTTTTAAAAATTTTGGTATCTCTTTATACCATCTTAAAATATTTTCTCTTTCACTAATTTTCTCCATTTTTAATGCTGGACAAAAATCAATTTCAAAAAATCTATAACCAATCTGATAAAGTTTTTTTGTTGTATAAATCCATTCTTCTTTCTTAAATTCTTCATCAGGGCCTGGTAAATGGCACAAAATAGAAGAAACAATTAAAAAATTTTTATCTGAAAAATTAAAAGAAATTTCCGCAAATTTTAAATATTCTTTTAAATTCCTTGTATCTCCTCTCCCATCCCATTGAATTACAGGATTATCCTCTTGGTCATAAATTGTTTTTAAATATGTCATTTTTTTTCTCTGATTTAGCATTGAACAATTACCTTCTTCATCCTCGCCAATTACTGATTTTAGGACACATCCTGAATAACCTGCTTCTTTAATCATCTTTATCTGACCTACTTCTCTTGTTAATTGACCTGGTGCTATTAATATAGGATGAGTTAATTCAAATTTTCCATATTTTGCTTTTAAATCAATACCTATTTCATTTTTAATTATTTGGAAAAATTTATTATCAATTGGATTTTCAAGATAATATTTTCTCAATTCATCAATTTTTCTATCAAGTGACACTTTCATATTCCTTATAAAGTTTTCTTATTTCTTCTTTCTCTTCATTAGATAAAGGTAAAAGTGGAGGCCTTACAATTGAGTTTTTAAATATTCCCATACATACAAGAAATTCTTTAATTCTTGCTCTATAATCTCTTATTGGTTTTTTGAAGCAGAATTTACATATTTTATCTATTTTATTAAATAAATTTAATCCTTCCTCATATTTTTTTTCCTTTATTTTTTTTATAACTTCAATCTGTATGTCTGTAAAAATTGACCCAAATCCTATTAAAGCACCATCTGCTCCAAGTAAAAATGATTCTGGTATAAAATTATCATTACCTGTTAAAATTATTATCTTTTTGTTAAGTAAACTTAAAAAATCAACTACTTCTTTAAATTTTAATGCATCAAAACTTGCCTCTTTTATAGCACAGACATTTTCTATTTCAACGAGTTCTTTTAATGTTTCAAATTGATAAAATGTGCCTCCAAGTGCTTCTTGAAGTTGAAAAATAATCATACCAACACCTATTTTTGAAATCTCTCTATGATATTTTATTATTAATTCATCCCTTTCAAAACCTCCTCTAAATGTAGGATGCGGAAAAACAAGAAAATAATCAACACCTAAATCTTTAAATGCCTTTCCTTCTTCAATAACCTGATATGTTGTTGCACCTCCAAGACCTGTTATTAATGGAATTTTGTCTTTGAGAATTTCTTTTGCTATTTTTATTGTCTTCTTCTTTTCTTCAAAATTCAAAAAATGTCCCTCCCCTGCATCACTATTTACAACAAGACCCTTTATGTCAAATTTTTTTATAAATTCAATATATTCCCTTAGTTTCTCCTCATCTATTTGATAATCTTCATTAAAAGGTATAACAATCGCAGGAATTAAACCATTCAATTTTTTCATTTTAACTCCTTTTTTATTTTTTAACATAATTTTATTTTTTTAAATAGTATTTTTTCAAATATTATTAGCACTAAAATGGACTACTTTCTATATTTTGATGGAGGAATGCCTTCAATTTTTTTAAATAATCTTGAAAAATAATTTATATCATAAATTCCAAGTTTTCCTGCAATTTCTTTAATTTGAAGTGTTGTTTCTTTTAATAATTTTTTCGCGTATTCAATCTTAATCTCATTAAAATACCTTGTAAATGAATAACCAGTATATGTCTTTACAATCTTTTGTAAATAGTTTTGTGATATTCTAAATAATTTTGAAACATCTTTTGAACTAATTTTTTTCTCAACATTTTCCTTTAAATAATTAGTTATATTTATAAAAAATCTATCTTTTATTGAGAGTTTCTTATCATTCTTTCTCTCTACCATTGAAATTAAAAATTCTCTCAAAAGTAATAAAATATATCCATTTAAGGCGATTAAATATCCAAATTCCTTCTTTCTTAATATTTCATTTATTTTATTTATAAGTGTATCAATTTGGTTTTTCTTTTCATTTGAGATTTTCCATAGATTTGGTCTTTTTGAATATAAAAATTTTAAAATTTTTAAAGAACTTCTTTCATCTTTTTTAAAGTCACCAATTACATTTTTTATTATTTCAAATCTTAAAGTAAATATCTCAGCACTTGTTCCAGGTGAAGGAATAAATGAATGTTTTTTGTCCTTTGGAATAAAAAAAATTACTCCAGGAGAAACTTCATATTCTTTATTTTCTATAATCTCTTTACCAGCACCTTTAATATAATAAATTATTTGATTATCAGAGTGTAAGTGAGGTAAAGTAGGAGAATTAATTTTATGAATATTTAGTTGAAGATTGCTTATAATTACCAGGTTTTCACCTAAAAAAAGTGGGAATTTATATTCTCTTATCGCCTGAAATGTTCTAATTGTTATGTATCCATATTTTTCTTTCATTTTTTAAGTAAGTAATTGATTATTGAATTTGCGGCTTTTTTACCCATTCCCATTGCACTTATAACAGTTGCTGCTCCTGTTGCTATATCTCCTCCCGCATAAATCCCTTCTATATTTGTCTGGCATGTTTCTGGATCAACTATAATATTACCATTTTTTCCTATTTTTAATTCTGGGTATGTTTTTGGAATTAATGGACTTGGAGATTGGCCTATAGCAACTATCACCGTATCAAAAGGTAAAATTTCTTCACTATTTGGAATTGGAATAGGTCTTCTTCTCCCACTTTCATCAGGTTGACCAAGTTCATTATGTATTATTTTTATTCCTTTAACATAACCATTTTCATCTCCTATTATTTCAATTGGTTGAACAAGAAAAATAAATTTAATACCCTCTTCCACAGCATTCTCATATTCTTCTCTTCTTGCAGGCATTTCTTTTTCAGTTCTTCTATATAAAATAAAAACTTCTTTTGCTCCGAGACGCAATGCACTTCTTGCTGAATCCATTGCTACATTTCCGCCACCAATAACTGCAACTTTTTCTCCAATTGAAACAGGAGTATCATATTCAGGGAATAAATATCCTTTCATTAAATTTATTCTTGTTAGAAATTCATTTGCTGAATATACCCTCAATAGATTTTCTCCAGGGATTCCAAGAAAATTAGGAAGTCCTGCTCCAGTTCCTATAAAAATTGCGTCATAACCCATTTGAAACAGTTCCTCTATTTTAATTGTCTTTCCTATTATAATATTTGTTTTTATTTCCACTCCAAGTTCAATAATTCTTCTTATTTCCTTTTCAACTATTCTTTTTGGAAGACGAAATTCAGGAATGCCATAAGTTAATACTCCTCCTAATTTATGTAATGCTTCAAAAATTGTAACTTTTATTCCACACCTTATAAGTTCACTTGCACAAGTTAACCCTGCTGGTCCAGAACCAATAACTGCAACTTTTTTGTTTTTTAATTCAGGATTTGTATTAATGGAACAACTTAAAGGGACATCTGAATTATCTGCTGCAAACCTTTCAAGTTTTCCTATTGCAACTGGTTGAAATTTTTTTGTAAGTGTGCATACTATTTCACATTGTGTCTCTTGAGGACAAACTCTTCCACATATTGCTGGTAATAAATTTTTCTCATAAATTATTTGTAATGCTTTTTGGAAATTACCCTCTTTTATCTCTTTTATAAATCTTGGAATATCAATTTCAACGGGGCAACCTTTTATACAAGGAGCATTTTTACATTGTAAACACCTTTTTGCTTCTTCTACTGCTTGTTTCTCATCATATCCAAAACTTACCTCTTCAAAATTTTTTATTCTCTCATAAACTGGTTGTTTTCTATCTTTTACTCTTTTTTTCATTTTATTTCTACTCCTTTCTTGGTTATAATTATATGTTTTTTCCATTCATCTCTCTCTTCAGGAAAATCCTTTCTAAAATGAGTTCCTCTTGATTCTTCCCTTAAAAGTGCTGACTCTGTAATTAAACTTGCAACAATAAGCATATTTAAACTTTCAAAGCCACCTCTATCATAAAATTCTTTCCAAAATGCATATTTTTGCCATTCTTTAAGTTTATCAAAAGCATATCTTAACGATTCACCATCTCTTTCAATACCAACATTCCTCCACATTAAACTTCTAATTGATCTCTTCAAATCCTCTTTATCTATTAATATATCTCCTTTTTTGGGAAAAGAATACTTAAATTCAAAATCCTTAATTATAAAATTTGTTTCTTTAACTTTAATTCCTACTCTTTTACCAAAAACAAGGCCTTCAAGAATTGAGTTACTCGCAAGTCTGTTTGCTCCATGAACACCTGTGCAAGCACATTCTCCACAAGCAAAAAGATTTTCAATATTAGTTCTACCCCATAAATCTGTTTTTATTCCTCCCATAAAATAGTGTGCAGATGGTCTAACTGGAATTAAATTTTTTGAAGGGTCTATTCCATAACTTATGCAAAAATTATAAATATTGGGAAACCTTTTTTTAATAAATTCCTTTTTTAAATGAGTAAGGTCAAGATAAACACAATTTGAATTAGTTTTTTTCATTTGGTCTATTATTGCTCTTGAAACAATATCCCTTGGTGCAAGTTCTCCCATTGGATGGTAATCTTTCATAAATCTTTCACCATTTATATTCCTTAAAATTCCACCCTCCCCTCTTACACTCTCTGATATTAAAAACCTTGGAGCACCTGCTAAATAAAAGGTAGTTGGATGAAATTGATAAAATTCAAGGTCAACAAGTTCAACATTTTTTCTATATGCTATTGCAATACCGTCTCCTGTGATAAACATTGGATTTGTTGTCTCTTGGAAAATATTTCCTGCTCCTCCTGTTGATAAAATATAACATTTTGCTTGAATGATAATTATTTTTCCTTTTTTTTCATCAAGAACAATTGCACCTTTAATTTCATTATCAAGTAATATTAAATCAATTAAGAAGTGCTGATAGAGAATTTTTATGTTTTTTTCATTTGAGACAATATTAAATAAGAAATTTATTAAACTTTTACCAATTGCATCTCCTTGTGAATGTAAAATTCTATTTTCAGAATGTCCTCCTTCTTTTGTTAAATGAAAGTCCCCATTTTCTTTGTCAAATTTAAATCCCATATCAATTAGTTCTTTTATTCTTTCTATACCTTCATTTACCAAAATATCCACTGCTTCCTCGTTATTTATATAACAACCTGCCTTTAAAGTATCTTCTTTATGTTTGACTGGAGAATCATTTTTACCAAGAGCAACAGCAATTCCACCTTGTGCATGATAACTGCATGTCTGGTCAATTCCATCTTTATATAGGATTAATGTCTTAAAATCTCTAAGTTGATAAGCAGCAAAAAGTCCTGAAATACCTCCACCAATAATTAAAAAATCAACTTTTTCTTTGGCAAGATTTTTAGTATCAAAAGAAATAAGATATTCAGGTATCATTTTTTCTTTTTTAGAAGATTTTCAAGTTTCTCTTTATATTGTTCTTTTTCAATTTCTGTTGCATAATCAATTATTAGTATTCCATTTAAATGGTCTAACTCATGTTGAAAACATCTTGCAATTAAATTAATCCCTTCAACAATTATTTCTTTGCCTTTTTCATTATATCCTTTAACAACAACCTTTTTGGCTCTCTTAATTGTAAAATAAATTTCTGGAAAACTTAGACAACCTTCAAGATCAATATCTTCTCCTTCTTTTTCTATTATTTCTGGATTTATAACCGTTATTAAATTATCTTTTTCTTTATCATATGCAATAAAAATTCTTTTTGAAACTCCAATTTGTGGTGCTGCAAGACCAACACCTTTTGAATAAATTAATGTTTCCTTCATTGATTTTATAAGTTTCTCAATTTTACCATCAATAATTTTAACTTCTTCTGCCTTCTTTCTTAAAATTTCCTCTCCATATTTTCTTATTCTTCTCATTTTGTTTTTACAAAATTTTAAATTTTTTCAGCGATAGAAATTTCTTTTAAAAAAGAATTTGTCTTTTTTTTAATTTTTCATATTCTTCATCCACTGGCATATATGAATTTATGATTTTACACACTTCTTCAAGAAGGTCAAGAAATTTTTCACTCATTTTTTACAATTATGATGTCAATATCCCTTGGATTAAATACTATTTTTATATCCCATCTCTCAACAGACAATTTTAGTTCCAAGATATTTTTCAACTATTTTTATTGCACAAAATTCTCCACACATTGTGCAAACATCTTTTTCTTTTAATGGGAATTTATTTCTTAATCTTTCAAATTTTTCCTTATCAATGGCTATCTCTTTTTCTCTCTTCCAATTTCTTTTGGCCCTCAATATATCCATCAAATAATCTTTCTCTATTTCTCTCTTTATACCTTTTCCAATATCTCCTACATGTGCTGCAATTTTAGTTGCAATAACTCCTTCAATGACTTCTTCTACTCCAGGTAAAGAAAGATGTTCACTTGGAGTAACATAACATAAAAAATCTGCTCCCTTCCATGCTGCAATTGCTCCACCAATTGCAGAAGTTATATGGTCATATCCTGGTGCAATATCACATACAATTGGACCAAGAACATAAAATGGTGCACCATGACATATTTTTTTCTCAAGTAAAACATTTGCTTCAATTTCATTTATTGGAATATGTCCAGGACCTTCTATAATTATTTGAACATTTTCTTCCCATGCATATTTTGTAAGTTCTCCAAGTGTTAATAATTCTTCTATTTGAGAACTATCTGTTGAATCAATTAATCCACCGGGTCTTAATCCATCTCCTAAACTTAAAACAAGGTCATATTTTTTAGCAATTTTAATTAATCTATCAAAGTTTTTAAATAAAGGATTTTCTTTTTCATTTGCTACCATCCAGGAAATTAAAAATGCACCTCCTCTACTAACAACAAGTGATTTTCTTGGATTTTTTCTTAATCTTTCAATTGCCTTAAGATTTAGTCCACAGTGAACAGTTATAAAACTTACTCCATCTTCTGCATGTTTTTCTATAACTTTGAAAATTTTATCTTCATCCATTTTAATTATTCCACCTTTTTCTCTGATTGACTCTATTGCTGCCTGATATATTGGAACTGTGCCAACTGGAACATTACTTTCTTTAATTATTCTTCTCCTAATATTATCAATATCTCCGCCTATACTTAAATCCATAATAGTATCTGTTCCATATTTTTCTGCTGCCTTTAATTTTTCTATTTCAAAATTTATATCACATACATCAGGAGAAGTTCCTATGTTTGCATTTATTTTTGTTCTTAAAGTTTCTCCAATTCCAAGATATTTATTCTTATGTTTTAAAATAACAATTTTACCTTCTGCAACTTTTTTAGATATCTCTTCAGCACTTACTCCTTCAATTTCAGAAATTTTTTTTACTGCTTCACTTATTATTCCCTTTTTTGCAATTTCTTTTTCAAGTTGATTCATTCTAAAATACCTCCTGTATTTGCTGATTTTACAAGTTTAGAATACTTTTTTAAAACACCTTTTAAATCCTTCTTCAAAATTTTAACCTCTTTTTTCCTCCTTCTCATCTCCTCTTCACTAACTTTTAACTCAAGTTTTCTATTTGGAATATCAATTTCAATGATATCGCCATTTTTAACATATGCTATTGGACCACCTTCTGCTGCTTCAGGACTTACATGACCTATACATGGACCTCTTGTTCCGCCTGAAAACCTTCCATCTGTAATCAAAGCCACTTTTTCATCAAGCCCCTTACCACTTATTGCTGAAGTTATTGAAAGCATCTCTCGCATCCCAGGACCACCTTTAGGACCTTCATATCTTATAATTATTACTCCTTCTTTTATTTTACCCCCAATAACTGCATTCATTGCATCCTCTTCACTATCAAAAACATATGCTTTCCCTTTAAATTTCATAACATTTTCCTTAACTGCTGATTGTTTAATTACTGCTCCATCAGGTGCAAGAGAACCTTTTAATATTGCAATTCCACCCTCTTTCATATATGGATTTTCAATGTCTCTTATTACATTTCTATCATAAATCTCTGCTTTCTTTATAATATCTCCTATTTTTTCACCCGAAACAGTCAAACAATCTTCATAAATTAATCCATTTTTACTCAATTCTTTCATAACTGCTGGGATACCTCCTGCTCTGTCAAGGTCTTGTATATGCTGATTTGATGCAGGAGAAAGTTTACATATATTTGGTGTTTTCCTACTTATTTGGTCAAAAATTTCAAGATCAATTTTTATTTCTGCCTCATTTGCTATTGCTGGTAGATGTAAAACAGTGTTTGTGCTTGCACCTATTGCCATATCAACAGTTATTGCATTTAAAAAACTATTTAATTTAACTATATCTCTTGGTTTAATATCATTTTTAACAAGTTCAACAACCTTTATTCCTGCATATTTTGCTAACCTTATTCTTCTTGCATCAACTGCAGGTATTGTCCCATTTCCCGGCAAAGAAAGACCGAGTGCTTCTGATAAACAATTCATTGAATTTGCAGTAAACATACCAGCACAACTACCCGCTCCAGGACATGCTCTTTCTTCAATAATTTTCAACTCATCTTCTGTTATTTCTTTATTTAAAAATTTCCCAATTCCTTCAAAAACACTTATCAAATCAATTTCTTTTCCATTTGACAAAATCCCACAAAGCATTGGACCTCCACTTATAAGTAATCCAGGTATATTTAATCTTAATAAAGCCATAAGCATTCCTGGAACAATTTTATCACAACTTGCTACCATAACTATTCCATCAAATTGGTGTGCTTGAACCATAATTTCAACACTATCAGCAATTATATCTCGTGAAACCAAACTATATTTCATACCAATGTGACCCATTGCAATCCCATCACAAACACCAATAACTCCAAACTCTAAAGGTGTTCCGCCTGCCATTCTTATTCCTGCCTTTACTGCCTCTGTTATTTTATCCAAATGGATATGCCCTGGAATTATCTCATTTGCTGAATTTGCAATACCAATTATTGGTCTTTTTATCTCCTCATCAGTAAGACCGATTGCTTTTAATAAACTCCTATGTGGTGCTCTTAAATAACCTTTTTTTATATTATCGCTTCTCATTTTCCCTCCTTTTGACTTTTTAATATTATAGTTTAAAAGATAAGGAAGTCAAAATTAGCAATTTTAATAGGGAAGGGATTTATACTATCTTTTTAAAACAACTGAAAAATCCCAACCAGCAGCAATTTTAACAACATCTTTTAAAACTTGACCATTTTTCATCTTTACTATTACCAAAGAATTGGAATTCCTCAAATCTGAATTACCAAGTTGACCTGAAAGATTGCTTCCCCATGTAATAACAATCCCGTCTCTTCTTAAAGCAATTGAATGAATATCTCCTGCATCAATATCTATAATAATATTTTTAAAATCCTTAACTTCAACAATTTATAACAATTTATAACCTGCCCTGATTCATTCCACCCAAAAGCAAAAACTTTTTTATCTTTTCTCAAAATTAATGTATGAAATTCTCCGCTTTCAATTTTCTTAATATTATTTGAGAAGACAGAAAAACATAAATATAAATAAAAAATAAAAAATTTTTTCCCCTTCATTTATATCGTTAGACACTTTAAAATTTAATTGGGTTTAGTCAAATTTTTGACTTTTTGTTTTAAATTTTATAAAATAGTAAAAATTTAAAAATAGGAGGTTAAAATGGAAAAAGTTAAAATAGGAATAATTGGAGTTGGAGGAATGGGATATGCTCATTGTAAAATTGCATCAACTCTTCCTGAAACAGAATTAACATGTGTTTGCGATGTTGACCAAGAAGTTGCAAAACAAAGAGGGGAAGAATTTAAGGTTAAGTATTTTACAGATTATAAAGAATTGATAAAAAGTGGATTATGTGATGCTGTAATTGTTGCTACCCCTCACTGGTTCCATCCAGAAGTAAGTATTTTTGCTTTTGAAAATGGTCTGCACGTTTTAAGTGAAAAACCAATAGCAGTTAGAGTTTCAGATGCGGATAGAATGATTGAAGCAGCAAAAAAATCAAAAAAAGTTTTTTCTATAATGTTTCAAAGAAGAACAGAACCAATATTTAAAAAAGCAAAAGAGATTGTTAAAAGTGGCGCATTAGGAGAGATAATGAAATCTGTTTGTATAGACCCTTGGTATAGAACTCAAGCATATTATGATAGTGGAACATGGAGAGCGACATGGATTGGAGAAGGTGGTGGAGTATTGATTAATCAGGCACCACATACAATTGATTTATTTACTATGCTTGCGGGGTTACCTAAAAAAATAGAAGCAAAAACAAGAACTCGTCTCCATGATATAGAAGTAGAAGATGAGGTTGCTGCATTCTTAGAATATGAAAATGGGGCTTGGGGATATTATTATACTTCAACATGTGAACCTATTGGTCCATTCCATTTAGAAATTACTGGTGAAAAAGGAAAGTTGATAATAAGGGGAAATAGTTTGACTTTCTATTCTTTTGAAAAACCAATCACTAAATTTACAAAAGAATGCCCAGATATGTGGAGTTCATTACAATATACAGAAGAAAAAATAGAGATTTCATCAAATGTTCAGACAGGCCACGCTGTTATAATACAAAATTTTGCAAGAGCCATTTTGTATGGTGAGGAATTGATAGTAAAAGGTGAAGAAGGGTTAAATAGTGTAGAATTTATAAACGCTTGTATTCTTTCTGGGAAGAAAAATAAAATTGTTGAAATACCTGTTGATAGAAAAGAATATGATGATTTAATGGAAGAATTAAAGAAAACGTCAAAACCTAAAAAACTTGTTAAAGTTCAAAGAATAACAGATCCAAACATAGCAAAGAAAATTTAATTAGAGCCATCTTCTTTCATGCATTGCTTCTATAAGGAATTTTACTGCAATATAGGTTGCTGCTTCTCTATATGTAGAATTTAATTTTTCTTTTGTTTCTTTTATATTATAAAAACACTTTTTTATTTTTTTATCAATCTCATTAAAAACTTCCTCTTTATCAGTTTGATTTCCGGATTTTGCATTTCTCCATTCTATGTAAGAAGCAATAACTCCTCCAGAATTACAAAGAAAATCAGGTAAAACAGGTATTCCTCTTTCTTTAAGGATTTCATCTGCTTCTTCTGTCACTGGGTCATTTGCTCCTTCTATTATAACTTTACATTTTAATCTTCCTGAATTTTCTTTTGTTATTACATTTTCTGTAGCGCATGGAATTAAAATATCCACATCCATTTCCAGTAACTCTTTATTTGTAATTTTATCTGCATCTGGGTAATCTGCAATTGTAATATTTTTTGTTGGTGCGTATTGAAATAGTTTCTCTATACTGAACCCCTTATCATTATAAATTCCTCCATTAATATCAGAAATTGCTACAATTTTTGCACCAAATTTTTCAAGGAAATAGGATGCCCATCTACCAACATTACCAAAACCCTGAATTGCTATTTTTAAATTGTTCAATTTTTCCTTCATAACCTCTTCAACAAATATTTTTGTAGAAATAGCAACTGACCTTCCTGTAGCCTCTAATCTTCCTGGTAATCCACCTATTTTAACTGGTTTGCCTGTAACACATTCTGGTTTATGTAGTTCTCCATAAATAACAGCCATATCAAATTGATCTGTGCCAAGATCAGGTGCAGGGATATAATGTTCTGCAACAAGTTCTTCTCTTATCATATGAACATACTCTTTAAAAATGGAAATTCTTGTAAATTCATCAATATTTGGATTTTCTATTCTAATTCCAGATTTTCCACCTCCAAAAGGAAGTTCAGTTAAAGCATTTTTGTATGTCATTATCTTTGCAAGCCTTCTTGTTTCTTCTAAACTTACATTTGGAGACATTCTTATTCCACCTTTTGCTGGACCTAAAACAACATTATGATAAACTACATAAGCATCACAAAAAACAATTTCATCATCTTTTGTCTTAAAATTTACAGAGAAAGAAATTTCCTTTTCATTTTTTTCAAGAAGCATTTCAGCAGCAGGGGAAATATCAATAAATTCTTTTATTTTTTCAAGTTTTACTATAGCCATTTTTTTCTCCTTTAAAAATTAATAAATTTTTTGTATAGTTCATTCTTTATATCTACTTTTCTATTTTCTCTTGCTGAAATTACTGCCCCTAAACAACTAGCAACAGTTTTTGTTCCTTCAATTTCATTCATTTCAATATCTTCATTTTTTAATATTTTTTCTACAAAATAATTTACCTCAGCAGAAACATTATGAGAAGAAATAGAAACTGGAATTTTAGCAAAATTGTAATTTGCTTTTTCCTTAAAATACCTTTTTGAACAGAGCAATATATGATCTGAAGTATTATCTGAAATTATTGTTCCCTTTGTTCCATAAAAAACACTTCTCATTGTGTAGGGCCTAATACATCCTATTGAACAAAAAACTTTACCCATAATATCGTTCTCAAATTTATAAATTGCAATAGTTGCGTCATTTACAGGCCAGTCAGTTAAACATTTATGATTTGAATATGCAAAAACTTCAATAGGTTCTCCCGCAATCCATCTTAATAAATCAACAGCATGACATCCTCCACCAATAAATGGTTCCCTTCTTGGGTCTTTTCTCCATTTACCAATACCTTCTGCTACTCTATAATCATGTGCATATTCACTTTCAACAAAAAACAACTCACCAATTTCGCCTGATACAATAATTTCTTTTGTTAAAACAAATCCAGGAGCAAATCTACATACTTGTCCTATCATAAATTTTTTACCAGATTTTTTAACCGCTTTAATAATTTCAATACAATCTTCAAGATTTAAAGCAAGTGGTTTCTCGCATAAAACATGCTTGCCTGAAAGTAAGGCACTTACAGAATGTTCTCTGTGAAAAAAATCGGGTGAAGCAACTGAAATAATTTCAATTTCTTTTATATTTATCAACTCTCTATAATCAGTTGTTGCAAAAGGAATTTTAAATTCATCTTTTACTTTTTTTAATGTTTCTTCATCAGTATCACATATACCATAAACTTCTGTATTTGGATTTTGTAAATAAGCAATAAGATGCGATTTTCCCATTCTTAAACCGATTACACCTACTTTCATTTTGCCTCCTTTTTTTACTGTTTAGTAAATATATCATAAAATTCAAAAAAATCAAATTGACCTATTCAACTTTTAAATGTATAATAATTTTTATGATTAAAAAATTTCAATTTTTATGTAAGCCAGAAGTTATCTATGGTCCTAATTCTGTTTCCTATTTGCCATCTATTATCAAATCCATCAGTTGCAAAAATATTTTAATCGTTGTTGATAAGAATTTTTCAAAAACGGAATTTTTTCAAGATATAATTAATAGTTTAAAAAAAGAAAATGTAAATTTTTCTATTTTTGATAAAATAGAGAAAGAACCAACAACTGAAATAGGCGATGAATGTGGAAGTTTTGGAAGAATAAATAAATGTGATTGCGTATGTGGAATTGGTGGAGGGAGTGTACTTGATACGGCAAAAGCAGCAAGCATTCTTTTAACAAATGAGGGTTCTGTTAGGGATTACCAGGGATTAAATAAAGTTAAAAAGCCGGGGGTACCCAAAATTATGATACCAACAACAGCAGGAACAGGGAGTGAAGTTACTTTTACTGCTGTTTTTATTAGACCAGAAGAAAAGAAAAAGAAAGGTATAAATAGTCCATTTTTATATCCTGATTATGCAATTCTTGACCCTGTTTTAACAATTTCTTTGCCCCCTAATATAACTGCTTCTACAGGCCTTGATGCTTTATCTCATGCAATAGAAAGTTATATATCAAGAAAAGCAAATTTTTTAACAGAACCTATTTCACTTACAGCAATTAAACTTATATGGAATAATATTTATATTGCCTATATTTCTGGAGAAGATTTAAATGCCAGAGAAAAAATGTTATATGGGAGTTTTCTTGCAGGTGTTTCTCTTGCAAATGCTGGAGTTACAGCAGTCCATTCAATGTCATATCCACTTGGTGGTAAATTTGGTATTCCACATGGAATAGGAAATGCAATATTATTACCATATGTTCTTGAATTTGATTTAAAAAATGATAAATCTTTTACAATTGAAAAAGAATTTGCAAATATTATAGATACAATTTTCCCAGAATATTTAAACAAAAGTGACAATTATAAAGCAAATTTACTTATAGAAGAGATAAAAAAACTTAATGAAAAATTAAATATACCAAAATTAAGAAATTTTAACATTCCCTCTGGTGTATTTGAAAAACTGGCAGAAGAAGCTCTTGAAGTATCTGTTCCAATAGAGAATAATCCATGTCCAATAAATAAAGAAAATATAATTGAAATATATAAGAATGCCTATTAAGAATTTACAAGGAGATTTAATAAAAAAAGACATCCTGATTTACATAAAGGACGATTATTATTCCCACATTTTGGAGATACAATACAGGATGGACAACCCATTTCACATTTACAGTTTAAAACAGAATTATATGAAATTTCAAATATCTTCTCAATCCTTTCATATGCAATATTTGTAATTCCAACACCCCCAGGATAACCATCATAAATAAAAATAGTAGGTTTTTCTGTTTGTTGATGAAAAGGGAACGAATATCCACCAATATCCATTCTATCGCAAGTAACTTGAAGTGGGAAAATAGAAATTATAGAATGTTCTGTTGCATGGATACTACCTGGAAAATCAAGTTTTTTCTCTTTCATTTCATATGATATATCTTCTGGAATTTCTATCCATAATGATTGGGTTTTAAATTTTTCAGGTGGTAAATTTAACATGTATGTTCCAATAAGAGTTTTATCCTTTTCTCTTCTTTTTTCATAACTTACAATCTGTTTTGTTACTTCAATTTCTCCAAATTTTATAAAGAATTCTCCTTTATGTTTTTCTTTTTGTATATTTAATATATCAATCTTTTCCCACCAGTTTGGCTGAGTGTAATAATCACCATTATTCTTTTCTACAATAACTATTTTCTTATCAAAATTTATAAATATAACTTCATATTTTTTACCATGGTGTAAATAAATTGCTCCTGGATGACATTCAAAAAGCACCTTATTTTCCTCAATTTCTCCTATAACTTTCTCCTCATCTAACTCAATTATTGAATATAAATCACCTATTGTCCTTAAACTAATATTCATATGTATTGGCTTTCCCGCATAAAAATATTTTCCACTTCTTGTTTTTGAAAAATCTTTTTTAAAAATAACTTTTTTTAAAATCTCACCATAAAATTTTTCATCATACTCTAAATCAACTGGAATTTCAATTGAAGCACATTTAATATGATTTTCAGATATTATTTCATTTTCAAAATTTATTATTACATCCTCAAACTGTCTTTTTATAAATTCTTCTGGATTTCTTATAAAGTACTGGTCAAGTGCATCATCAAGAGCCATAAAAATTACAAGCCCTTCCCTTTTCCTCCCTACTCTTCCAATTCTTTGCCAAGTACTAATAATTGAACCAGGATAACCAAAAAGTATGCAACAATCAAGATAACCAACATCAATTCCAAGTTCTAAAGCACTTGTTGAAATTACACCTTTCAATTCTCCATAAAATAATCTTTTTTCAATATCTCTTCTTTCTTCTGGTAAATAACCTGCTCTGTATGCAGATATTAAATTTTCTATATTTTTATAATTTTTTATTGTCCATATTTGTAAAAGTTCTGCTGATTTTCTACTATTAGTAAAAAGTATTGTTGTAAATCCATGATTTATGCTATCTTTTAATAATTCTATTGCTTTGGTATAATAAGATTCAAATTTAGAATCCCAAAAAACAATATATTTCTTTGGCAAAGGGGCTGAACTTTCTTTAATTTTCTCAAAATTTAAACCAATAAATTCTTTGGCAAAATTTTCTGGTTGATTTATTGTTGCTGAAAGTAAAATAAATTGAGGATTTGAATTATAATATTCACAAATTCTTCTCAATCTTCTTATTACATGACTAACCTGAGAACCAAAAATTCCTCTATATGTATGAACTTCATCAATCACAATAAATTTTAATTTAGAAAAAAATTCCCTCCATTTTTCATGAAAAGGTAAAAAAGCAGTATGAATCATATCTGGATTTGTAAGTATTATATTTGGCAAATTGGTTCTTATCTTTCTTCTCAAATTTTCAGGAGTATCTCCATCATAAATTTCTGCTTTAATTTCAAAATTTCTTAAAGTTTTAAGTTGATCTTGGGTTAATGCTTTTGTGGGAAAAATATAAAGTGCTTTGAAATCAGGATTTTTATAAATTTCATCAAGAACAAAAATATTATAAATAAGAGTTTTACCACTACCAGTTGGAGTTGTTACTATTATATTTTTCCCTTCTTTCAGTTTTTCAATCGCCTCCTTTTGATGTAAATAAATTTTTTCAATTCCGCATTTTTTCAATTTATTTTTTAATTCCTCGGAAATAAAAAGTGGCAAATCCCAAAATTCTCCCTTTCTTTCTTTAATTTCAATAATTTTTACAATATTATCTTTATATTTTTTCTTTATATGACCTAAAAATTCTTTTATTGTCATCAAAATTTCATAATTTCTTCAATTAATTTTTCTACTATTTTTTCTTCTGGATAAGTTCCTATAATTTTGCCTTTTTTAAACAATGCCCATTTTTTATTTCCACCCGCAATTCCAATATCTGCTTGTTTTGCCTCCCCTGGACCGTTTACTGAACAGCCCATTACAGCAATTTTTAATTTTTTTATTTCAGGGTTTTTTTTCTCTATTTTTTTAATCTCTTCTTTTACTTTATTTAGAACTTCTTTTAAATTTACTTTCATTCTTCCACATGTTGGACATGAGATAATCTCTGGCTCAAAAATCCTCAAATTTAATGCTTGTAATATTGCTTTTGCTACTTTTATCTCTTCTTCAGGTGTAGTTGTTAAAGAAACTCTTATGGTATCTCCAATGCCTTCATTCAAAAGAATCCCTATGCCAAGAATTGATTTTGAAAGAGCAAGATACCCAGTTCCTGCTTCTGTTATTCCAAGATGTAAAGGATAATCGTAAATTTCAGATATTTTTCTATATGCATTAATTGTTTCTTCAACATATGGTGTTTTTAAAGAAATAACAATTGAAAAAAAACTATTATCCTCAAAAAAATTAACTATATCTTTTGCTGAATCAACTAAAGAAGAAACTAAATCACCTTTTATTTTAACAGAACCAGAATTTAATCCAATTCTTATAGGAATATTGTGCTCCTTGGCAACCTTAATTATTTCTTTAAGATACTTTTTTTCAATATTCCCAGGATTTATTCTTATTTTATCAATTCCCTTTTCAATAGATATTTTTGCTAAATGCCAGTTATAATGAATATCTGCAACAAATGGTATTTTAAACTCTTTTTTTAAAATTGGTATTGAATCTGTGTCTTTCTCATCCAATATAGAAATTCTAACTATTTCTGCTCCTTCTTTTATCATATTCTTTATCTGCTTTTTTAGAAGATTTATTTGAGATGTAGGAACTTTTGTCATCCCCTGAATAACAATAGGGTTTTCTCCACCAATAAAAATATTTCCAATTTTTATAACTTTTGTCTTTCTCATTTTAATTTAATTTTGTTTATCTGTATTATTCTATCAATATCCTGATATGTAATATAAATTGCAAAAAGTATAAGTGTTACAATCCCTATATTTTGAATAATTTGAAGGACTTTAATACTTGGTCTTTTTCTTCTAATTTTTTCTATAAAAAGTCCAAAAATATGTCCGCCATCAAGAACAGGATATGGTATAAGATTTATTATACCAAGATTTATGCTTAAAATAGCCATAAATTGAAGATAACTGGAAAGTCCAATTTTCCAAACTCTTACTGCAATCTCTGAAATTCCGACAGGACCAGTAAAATGTTTAATTGAAATTCTTTTTTGGAATAAAAGTTTTAACCCTTTTATAGTTGTGGCACATATATTATAAAACTCTTTAAAACTTTTAATCATTGCTTTCCAAAATGGATATTTTTCAAATTTTTCTTTAGGCAATATTCCAATTATATATTCAACTTCTTTTTTCCCATCTATTTCAATTACATAAGGTGCTGGTTTAATAGAGAAAATTAAAAATACTTCTCCTCTTTTTACTTTTAAATTAATAGGTTTTTCTTTATATTTTTTAGTAGAATCCTTAATTTTCATAGTAACATCAATCCATGTTTTACACTTTTCACCATTTACTTCTATTACTTCATCTCCAATTTTAAGTCCGCTTTTTTCAGCAGGATAATTCTTTATAAACTCACCAATTTTTGTGCCATCATAAGTAATTGTTCCTATCATAAAAACTGGAATTAAAAGAATGAAGCCAAAAATTAAATTATTAAATGAACCAGCAAATAAAATTTTCATTCTTATCCCTGGGCTTTTTCCCATATATTCCCATTCCTCAAATTTTTCTTTCTCAATTTCCTCGCCTGCCATTTTAACAAATCCTCCAAAAGGAATTAATGAAATACTGTAAATTGTTTCTCCTTTCTTACATTCAAAAATTTTGGGGCCAAATCCAATAGAAAATTTTTCAACTTTAACACCATTCCTTTTTGCAACTATAAAATGTCCAAATTCATGAACTGTTATCAAAACAGAAAAAAGTATAATTAAGGATAAAACTGAACCAATCATTTTTCTCCTTCTATAATCTTTTCAACTTCTTTTCTTGCCCAATTGTGGTAATAAAATATATCTTCAATTTTTAAATCCTTTTTATATTCATGATTTTCTAAAACTATTTCAATTACATCTATTATTCTATTAAATTTTATTTTGTTTTCAAGAAAATATTCAACAACCCTTTCATTTGCTCCATTCAAAACAACAGGATATGAACCTTTTTTTCTTATAGTTTCTCTTGCAAATTTTAACCATTTTGCATTCTCAACTTTTTCAAAATTTAATTTTCTTATTTTTTTAAAATCAATTTCTTTTAAGTTTATATTGACTCTTTCAGGGTAATTTAAGACATAATTTATAGGAATTTTCATATCTGGGAAAAAACCAACAAACTTAATAGTTCCATCAATAAATTCAACCATACCATGAATAATTGCCTCTGGATGAACAATAACATCTATTTGTCCCTCATCTAAAGAAAAAAGATAATGTGCTTCAATAATCTCAAAACATTTATTCATCATAGTTGCAGAATCAATTGTTATTTTATTCCCCATTTTCCAGATTGGATGAGAGAGTGCTTCTTTTAAATTAAGATTCTTTTTTCTTTTTCTATACAATGGACCTCCTGAAGCCGTTAGATAAATTTTTTTTATTCCTTTATTCTCATATTCTAAAATCTGAAAAATTGCATTATGTTCACTATCAATTGGCAAAATTTTAAAATTATAGTATTTTTTCATTTTATTAATTATTTCACCACCAGAAACAAGTATTTCTTTTGATGCAAGCCCTATAATTTTTTTGTTTTTTATACATTCAATAAATGCTTTTAGTGAATAGATCCCTGGTATTGCAAAAATATAAATATTTCCTTCTTTTAAACTAGCAATTTCAGAAAGTCCATCTTCTCCATAAAAAAACTTTATATTCTTAAACTTTTTTATAAAATCTTCATCCTTTTCTTCTATATAAACATACTTTGGCTTAAATTCTTCTATTTGTTTTGATAAAACTTTTTTATTCTTTCTACATGCAAGACATAAAACATTAAATTTATCCTTTTGTCTTCTTATAACTTCTAATGTATTTTGTCCTATTGTGCCAGTGGAACCTAAAATTACAACATTCTTCATTATATTCCACCAAATTTCCTTTTTCTTTTCTGGTAATCAACCAATGCTTTTAAAAATTCATTTTCATCAAAATCAGGCCATAAAACTGAGGTAAAATAAAACTCTGAATAAGCACTTTGCCATAATAGAAAATTGCTTATCCTTTTTTCTCCACTGGTTCTTATTATTAAATCAGGTTCTGGAACATCTGGAAGATAAAGAAATTTTTTAATAAGAGTTTCATCAATTTCTTCTTCTTTATATCCCAATTTTATTATCTTCTTCACAGCATCCACAATCTCAACTCTTCCACCATAATTAATAGCAAAAATTAAATTTAAACCAGTGTTTTCTTTTGTTAAATTTTCAACATAATCCATAATTTTTATCAAATTTTCAGGCAATTCCCACTTTCTTCCTAAAAACCTTACTTTTATATTATTTTTATTTAATTCTTCTCCTTCATTTTTTAAATTTTCTTCCATTAAATAAAAAAGAAACTCTACTTCTTCTTTTGGTCTTTTCCAATTTTCAGTTGAAAAAGAATATAAAGTTAAGTATTTTATATTATATTTAACTGCTGCTTTCACTGTTCTTCTAACTGCTTCAATTCCCTCTTTATGACCAAAAATTCTTGGCAAATTTCTCTTTTCTGCCCATCTACCATTTCCATCCATAATTACTCCTATATGTATTGGTATAACTTTTAAATTTTCCATTTTCAAAGTTCAAATCTTTCCCCAAAATATACACTTCTTGACTCTGGATGATTTAAAATCTCTTCTGGTTTTCCTTCAATTAAAATTTCTCCTTCATAAATTAGATATGCTCTATCTGTTATTTTTAATGCCTCCCTTACATTATGGTCAGTTAATAATATCCCCATATTTTCATTTTTTAATTTTACAATAATATCCTGAATTTCAATAACTGTTTTTGGGTCAATTCCAGAAAATGGCTCATCTAAGAGAAAAAATTTTGGTTGAAAAGATAAACTTCTTGCTATTTCTAACCTTCTTTTTTCCCCTCCTGATAAATTGCCTGCAATTTTATTTTTTAATTCATATAATTCAAATTTTTTCAATAACTCTTCTATAATTTTCTCCATCTCTTTTTTATCATAAAAATTTTCAAGAACAATCTCAAAATTTTCTTTTACAGTTAACTTTTTAAATATTGAAATCTCTTGTGGTAAATAGGAAATGCCTTCTCTTGCTCTTTTCCATGTAGGATAATTTGTAATATCTTTTCCATCTATGAAAATTTTACCACTATCTGGTTTTAAAAAACCTGTTATTATTTCAAAAGTTGTTGTTTTCCCTGCTCCATTAGGTCCAAGAAGTCCAACAATTTCTCCTTTTTCAACCTTCATTGATATATTTTTTAGAACTACTTTATTTTTAAACGATTTTTTAATATTTTTTATTTCAAGCATTTTTAAAGTAAAGTATCAAATTCTTTTTCTTCTTTTTTAAATCCAAGATGTTTATATGCAAGTTCTGTCGCAACTCTTCCCTGTGGTGTTTTTTTAATAAATCCCTTCCTTATAAGAAAACTCTCATATACTTCTTCTATTGTATTTGGTTCTTCTCCTACTGCTATTGACAAACTTTTTACCCCTACAGGTCCTCCATTAAATTTTGTAATTATAACTTCAAGTATTTTTTTGTCCATTTCATCAAGTCCTTCTTCATCTACATCCATTTTATTTAATGCAATAGTTGCAATCTCTCTATCAATAAAACCTTTCCCTTTGACTTCTGCATAATCCCTAACTCTTCTTAATAAACGATTTGCAACTCTTGGAGTTCCTCTTGACCTTTTGGCTATTTCCTCTGCTCCTTCCTCGTCAATTTTAATATTAAGAATTTTTGCAGACCTTTTTATTATTTCTTTTAATTCTTCCGTTGAATAATAGTCAAGACGATGTAATATCCCAAACCTATTTCTTAAAGGTGAAGTCAAAAGTCCTATTCTTGTTGTTGCACCGCATAGAGTAAATGGTTTTAATGGAATTTTAACACTTTTAGCCTTAGGGCCTTCTCCTATAACAATATCTATTTTAAATTCTTCCATTGCACTATATAAAAATTCTTCCACACTTCTCGGAAGGCGGTGTATCTCATCTATAAATAATACATCTCCTTTTTCAAGATTTGTTAGAATTCCTGCAAGGTCTCCAATTTTTTCTATTACAGGACCAGAAGTTGCTTTAATGTTAACTCCAAGTTCATTTGCTATGATATAAGAAAGTGTTGTTTTACCAATTCCGGGAGGGCCATAAAATAAAACATGGTCAAGAACTTCTCCTCTATTTTTTGCCGCTTCAATAAAAACTCTCAAATTTTCTTTTACTTTTGTCTGTCCAATAAATTCATCAAGTTTCTTTGGTCTTACAAAATTTTCATATTTCAAATCATCATTTGTTGTTTCTGGTGTAGTTATTTTCTTTTCTTTCATAGTTTCCTCAACGCTTCTTTAATTAAATCTTCAAGTGATATATCACCTTTTTTTTCCTTTATTATTCTATTCACAATAGGTGCTGATTCTTTCTTTTTATAACCTAAAACTGCCAATGCTTCCACCGCATTGATTAAAAGTTCTCTTTCTTTATAATTATCAACAAGAATTGGCAACTTTTCAATTTTTTGTTTCAATTCAACCATCATCCTTTCTGCTGTCTTTTTCCCTATGCCAGGAACATTTTTAAAAACAGAAATATCTTCGGAAATAATACCTTGATAGATTTCTTCTACCGTAAGTCCAGAAAGAATTCTTAAAGCAAATTTTGGACCTATTCCTGGAACAGTTATTAAAAGTGAAAACAATTCTCTTTCTTCAAAAGTTTTAAATCCATATAGATTAATTTTATCTTCTGAAATTTGTTGATATACATATAAAAGAACTTCTTCTCCTTCTTCAATTTCTGAAGATGTTTGTAAAGAAATTTCTAAAAAATACCCAATCCCATTATTTTCAATTACAATACTTGTTGGTGTTTTAGAAATAACTTTACCTTTTATAAAATACAGCATTTCTCATTTCCTTTATTTTAAATATGGCTGATATTGCACATGCAACTGCATCTGTCTCTTCATAATTTTTAAAATTATAAAAATTTGATAGATTTTCAACCATAAATTTTACCTGCTCTTTTGTAGCACCACCTTTCCCTGTTATTAACTTTTTTATTTCTCTTGGGGGTATTAAGAAAAATTCCTTATCATTTGAAAGTGCTAACCATATAATCCCTCCTATTAAAATACCAATTTTCAAGGCAATACGAACATTTTTGGCTACATATATTTCTTCTATTGAAACATAATCGGGTTTAAATTTATTTATAATAGATTCAACATTCCTAATAAGATATTCAATTTTTTTCTCATATGATTTAGGAGGGGGTAAAATTAAGCCACATTCAAGTATATTTAAATCTTCATTTACAACACCATATCCTAATTTATTAATTCCCGGGTCAATACCTATTACTTTCAATTTTATTTTGCAATTTTTTCAAGAATTTCGTCTGCTATATCAAAATTTGCATACACATTCTGTACATCATCTGATTCTTCAAGTTCATCAAGCAATTTCAAAAGTTGCTCTGCCTCTTTTCCAGAAAGAGTCACAGTATTTTTAGGAATATAAGTAATATTAGCATTTTCAATTGGAATTTTATTCATCTCAATTGCTTTTTTAACACTTTCAAAGTTTTCTGGACTTGTTATTACATCATATGTATCTTTTTCAACCTTCATATCCTCTGCACCAGCATCAATTATAATACCCATTAATTTATCCTCATCAATATTTTCCTTTTTAATGCTTATCAACCCTTTTCTCTCAAATATCCAAGAAACACTTCCTGCTCCTGCAAGATTTCCATTATGTCTTGAAAATATTGACCTAATTTCTGCTGCACTCCTATTTTTATTATCTGTCAAAACTTCTACAAATATAGCAACCCCTCCTGGCCCATAACCTTCATAAGTGACTTGTTCATAATTAACTCCACCCTCTTCTCCACTTCCTCTTTTTATTGCTCTTTGTATATTTTCATTCGGCATATTGACACTCTTTGCTTTTTCAATGGCAAGGCGTAATCTTGGATTTGTTTCTGGATTTGAACCACCCATTTTTGTAGCAACCATTATTTCCCTTATTATTTTTGTAAAAATTTTCCCCCTTCTTGCATCCATTGCCATTTTTTTATGTTTTATACTATGCCATTTGGAATGTCCTGACATACTCTCACCCTCCTTTCTATTCTTCTTTTAATTTTTTCCAGAATTCCTTTGCACTTATATTTTCTATGATTTTTCTAAATTCTTCTGCCTCTTTTTTATCAATCGGCTTATCAAACTTATTTGACTTTAAATATTCATCCGTATCATAATATTTTATTATATCAGGGCTTTCAAGTAAATCTTCAGAAGCAAGAATAGGAACGTCAAATCTTAAAGCGATAGCAATTCCATCACTTGGTCTACAATCAATTTTTTCAATTTTTTCATTAGTTTCAACAACAAGATTTGCATAATAAACATTATCAATTAGTGAATGAATTTCAAGGCAACGTAATTTACAATTCAATTTATTTATAATATTTTTTATTAAATCATGGGTAAGAGGTCTTGGGAAATTTGCTTTTTCAAGAACAATAAGTATTGACTGTGCCTCAAAAATACCTATTACAATTGGGAGAACTTTTCCATCTTCACTTTTTAAAATAACTATAGGGGTATTGGTAAGAATATTCAAAACAACTCCTTCAACATAAACTCTCTTCATATTTAAGATTTTCCCTCCTCTTTTTCTCTTTTTCTCTGTTCAATTATTTTTGCTGCTATATGTGGAGGAACTTCTTCATAATGAGAAAATTCCATAGTATATGTCCCTTTTCCACTTGTTATAGACCTTAATTCATTTGTATAGTTTGACATTTCAGCAAGTGGGACTTGGGCTTTTATAATTTGAAAATTACTTGAAGAAACTAAATCAAGAACTTTCCCTCTTTTGGAATTTATACTTCCTATAACATCACCAACAAATTCTGATGGAACTCTAATTTCAACATTTACTATGGGCTCAAGTAATATTGGATTTGCGGCACTTACTGCCTTTTGTAATGCCATTGAACCTGCTATCTGAAATGCGATGTCAGATGAATCAACTACATGATAACTCCCATCATAAAGAATAACTCTTATATCAACAATTGGATAATTTGCAAGAACTCCTTTTTTCATTGCTTCTCTAACACCTTTTTCAACAGAAGGAATAAAATTTTTAGGAATTACTCCTCCAACTATCTGGTCAACAAATTCAAATCCAGCGCCTCTTGGTAATGGTTCAATTCTTATAAAACAATGACCATATTGACCTCTACCACCTGTTTGTCTTTTATACTTTCCTTCCGCTGTTGCTGTTGTTGTTATTGTTTCTTTATAAGCAATTTTAGGAATACCTTTTTCTACCTCAACACCAAATTTGTTTTTAAACTTATTGACTGTAATATCTATATGTAAATCACCCATTCCTGAAATAATTGTCTCTCCTGTTTCTTCATCTCTAAAAATTCTAATAGTTAAATCTTCTTCTACAATTCTTCCTATAGCATTACCCAGTTTATCTTCAGTGCCTTTTATTTTAGGTGCTATTGAATAAGAAACTGCGCCTTCAGGGATATGAGGTTTTTCAAATACAACGTTAGTATTTAAATCACAAATCGTATCAAATGTGTTAGAATTAAGTTTTGCCGCTGTTACAATTTCTCCTGGATAAGCGACTTCAATAGGTTCCTGCTTCCTACCCTGCATTCTAAATATCTGTCCTACTCTTTCTTTTATACCCTTTGTAGAATTTAAAAATTGTGAGTTTGCAAAAAATTTACCACTTAATACTTTTATATATGATAAACGACCAGCGTATGGATCAAAAATTGTTTTAAATATAACTCCAACAAATTTTTCATTATCTTTTCTTTCAATTATAAGGTCCTGTCCACTTTGATCTTTGCATTTTAATAGTGGTAATTCATCCGTTGAAGGAGCAAAATTAAATATAAAATTAATTAACTCTTCTACACCAATTAAATTAATTGCAGAACCAAAAAGAATGGGTATAATTTTATTCTCTAAAATACCTTTTTTAACAACTTTTGATATTTCTTCAAATGTTAATTTTTCTCCTTCAAGATATTTTTCCATAACAACATCATCAAGTTCAGCAATTGTATCCATTGACTTTTGAAAATAATCACTTATTTCCTTATAAATTTCTGTCGTTTCTGTAAATATATTTTTCACATCAACAAACTTTCCATTTTCAAATACAGGATAATTTATCAAGATTGTTTTCCCTCCAAAAAAAGAAAAAATTTCATCTATAAGTTTTTTGTAATTTATTTCTGGCTGGTCAAGTTTATTAACAAAAATAATTGTTGGTAAATTTTTTTTACTTATCATTTCCCAAATTTTTTCAGTTCCAACTTCAATTCCTTCAGAAGCAGAAATATTTAATATCGCAATATCTGATGCTTCAATTCCAGAAATTTGTTCACCAACAAAATCAATATATCCAGGAGTATCAATGAGATATATAATATTGTCCTGCTTTTTAATATAACCAACAGACAAATTTATACTAACCAATCTAATTTTTTCTTCTTCGTCAAAATCAAAAGTTGTGTTTCCTTGGTTTATATCTCCCATTCTTGTAATCATTCCTGATTTATAAAGCATCGCCTCACCAAGTATTGTTTTCCCTGATTTTGTACTTCCAAATAATCCAACACACCATACTTTTGCCATTTTGTATCCCCTCTTGTTTTTAAATATATTATAACACAAAAAGTTAAAAATGAAAATGTCCCTGGCAACACCTACTCTCCCACCTCCTCCCAGAGGCAGTACCATCGGCGTCGGGAGGCTTAACGACCGTGTTCGGGATGGTAACGGGTGTTTCCCTCCCGCTATGGTTGCCAGGGACAATTATAATTATACCTTAATTTTTAAATATGTCAATACTTAAAATTAACTTTATTATCCTTCTGAATAATTAAAGCATATTAAAAAAATTTTGTCAAAATTTTATCTTTATCAGCGTATTTCCTCAAAATTAAACCTCGTTGAAATATTTTTTATATTTTTATAAGACATTGTTTTTTCCTTTTTTCATTATATACCTTTTCAAGTTTTTCCAATCGGAAGAGCGGTTCAGCAGGAATGCCGAGACCGA
>CAZCUO010000107.1:0-2822 GCA_964502135.1 uncultured bacterium | reverse complement strand
TTGGTACTCCATAAAATTTATAAAATTTTCTATTTTCCTCGCCAATATATAAAAAAGCATAAACTCTTGGAAATAAAATTTTCCCGAAAATTATCTTTTTAATAAAAAGCTTCCATTTAGGTTTTAAAATTTCCTGATTATACGGAGATTCAACTCTTAAAAGTAATTTTGTTTTTGAAAACAAGCAGACTAAAACTACTAACCAATCACTAAAATACGACCAAGAGTTAATTAAAACTGCATCAAATTTATTTTTAAAAATCTCTTTAAAAATTCCAAAATTAATAAATCCAAAAAAATGAAAACCTGGCTTTAATGAATAATTTTTTAAAAATTTATAATTATATCCTTCAAGTAAATTAATATCCCATTTAAACTCTTTTTTAAATTGAGGATCGAAATATTTTTCTGCGCCAAATTTTGAATAATAAAAAACGATCAAGTTTAATTTTTTACTTAATTTTTGATATAAAGGAGTTTGGTATTGAATTGGATGAGATATAAAAATGCTAATTTTATTCATTTAAATAACATTTTTTCTCAACCATTCTATTAAAAGAGGTACGCCCTTTTTATAATCAACTTTTGGCTCCCAATTAAAATCTTTTTTTGCCTTTGAATTATTGCTAATAAAGATTTTTTGATCACCTGGTCTTGGTTTAGAAAAATAAAGTTTAATCTTTTTGCTAAGATATTTTTCTAAAAATTCTATTAACTCTAAAAGAGAGACTGCGTTTTTATACCCTCCTCCCATATTATAAATTTGTCCTGATGTTTTTTTAATATTTTTAATTGCTAAATCATAAGCTTTGATTAAATCATCAATAAAAAGTAAATCTCTTACTTGCTTTCCTGTACCAAAAATTGTTATTGGTTCATCTTTTAAAGCTCTAATAGCAAACCAGGCAACCCAGCCTTGATCTTCAACTCCAATCTGTCCTGGACCATAAATACAAGATTGCCTAAAAACAATTGTTTTTAATCCATAAATTCTTGCATAGTCTCGAACATATTGATCTGCAGAGCCTTTAGAACAACCATAAGGAGAATAAAAATCTAAATTTTGATTTTCAGAAATACCAAATTTTAATTTTTTATTTTTAAATTCATATCTTGTTTCCTTTTCTACTATTTCATATTCTTCTAAAGCTCCATAAACTTTATTGGTTGAAGCATAAATTAAAATTGTTTTAGGACTAAATTGCCTTAAAGATTCTAAAATGTTAATTGTTCCTAAAACATTAATTTCAAAATCTTCTCGGGGATTTTTAATTGAAGTTGTAACTGCTACCTGAGCTGCTTCATGAAATAAAACCTCTAAGTTATTATTTTTACTTATTTTTTTTATTATTTGTTCAACGCCCTTCTGGTTTCTAATATCTTCTTTTATAAAACTAAAATTTTTGTTTAATTTTAATCTTTTTAGATTAATCTCTACTCCTTTACGACTCATATTATCTAAAGCAACAACATTATATCCTTTTTTTAAATAATACTCACAAATATTTGAACCGATAAAACCCAAGCCTCCTGTAACTAATATAGTTTTTTTCATAATATGAAAAATTTATTTATTAATCGACTCTAAAAACATTTTAACTCTATTTTTAAAAACTTCAAATCCAAAATTTTCAATCACTTTTTGCCTTAAATAATTTTTATCATATAAACGTTTTGGTGCTTCCCCTTTTAAAACTTTTATAATAGCTTCAGCAATTTCATCAATATTATCTGGATCAACCAAAATACCTAATTCTCCACCAAGTAAAGCTTCTATTGAAGCATCTTTATTTCCTGCAATAACAGGTACTCCACAAGCTAATGCTTCAATAAAAACAATACCAAAGCCTTCTCCTTTCGACGGCATGACAAAAACATCTGCAATACTTAAAATTTGCGGAATTAAGTCATTTTTAATAGAACCTAAAAAATAAACTTTTTCTTTAAGATTCAATTCCTCAATTAACATATTTAAATCATCTATATCATTCCCCTCTCCTACCAAAACATAAATTATATTTCTAATTTTATCCAGCACCTTAGGTAAGGTTTCTATAACCTTATCATATCCTTTGTATTTTTCTGATTTATCAAAACGGCAGATTGTTAAAATAATTTTTTGGTCAGATGGTAAATTATATTTTGCTAATACCTCTTCTCTGCTATTTAATGGTTTAAATTTTTCTGTTTCAACAGCTGGATTGATAATTTGGATATCAAAATTGAAATTTTTATTATTTTCCAAAATTTTATTTTTAGTATACCGAGATAAAGAAACTATAAAATTTGTATTAGTTAAGCCAAGATGATTTTTGAGATTCCACACTTCAATTCCATAAGCTATAAATCCATAATTAGCTTTGAAAATTTTTTTATAAAAATATGCTAATGGTGTAAAATTAACATGATTACATAATATAAAATCTGGTTTATAGAACATAAATTTCAAAAAAGATTCTATAATAAATAAAATCTTATAAAATAAATTACTTTTTTTAAGTAAAACAATTTCAAAATTCTGATTCAATTCTTTTAAAGCTCTAATAAAATTTTTAGTATATTGCTGAATGCCTCCGATGGTATTATAGTTATTCGTAAAAATTAAAATCTTCATAGATTTGTGAATCTATTTAATACAAACATGGCCCAAATGCGAGACCAATGAAGTTTGTTTTGATAAAATAATTTTAACATTTTCTCTGTCGTTTTTTTATTAAAAATATTACTATTTAAAAGTTCTTTTTGTAAAATTTCTTTAGCCTCGTTTTTTAGCCATAATTCAATTGGTACGACAAAACCTTTCTTTTTCTGATTTAAAATTT
>CAZCUO010000106.1:0-4871 GCA_964502135.1 uncultured bacterium | reverse complement strand
CTATATCTTTCATAAAGAAACGCAAAATCTATCACATCCTTTACTTCAATCCTTCTTCCTGCTGAATAAATTTTATTTAAAAAAATATCATAGTCAGAAGCAACTTTAATTCCTTCGTATTTTTGGATTGGTTCAATATTTTTAAAAGGGAAAAAGATAAAAGAAACTTTTATATCTTCTATAAAAAAATCAATGTTGTCTATATATTGCTCATATCTCTCAATTTTAAAAATTTTTTTTATTTTTGAAGATAATCTCAAAAAAGAAAATTCCTTTTCTGAAAAAAAATCAAGGTCTTCACTTATTCTATGATTATACTTAAACATTAAAACAGTTCCTCCGCCAAGATAAAAATTCTTAAAATTCTCTTGAATTTCTCTTGCTAATTTTTTCATTTTTTCAATTCTTTCCATCTCTTTACCCAAAATTTTACTCCTCTTTTTATTTCAGGGTATTTAAATGCAATTTTAAATGTTTCTTCTGGATATCTATTGTAAATTTCTCTTATTTCTTCAAAATTTCCATAAGTCAATATTCGCAATATATATTTTTCAAGAATGACAGCACCACTCGGACAATCCCAGAAAAATTTTTTGTATTTTTCAGGAATTTCTATTTTCTCTTTATATTCAATCTTTAATCTTTCAAGTTTTTCTTTTGTCTTCATTTTAAAATTAATTAATAGAATAAAACTATAATTGTTTAACTATTTCAAGAAGGCCAAAACCCTGACCTGTTCTTACACCAAATCCATAATCATATAAGAATTTAAGAATTTCAGGATCTCCTTCAAGAAAAAAATATCCACGAAAACCTCTTATAAATCCACCAAATAAAGGAACTATTGTCTCATAAATCATTATTTTGTTATCTTTTTCATATAAAAAAAATTTTAATTCTGGTTCTATTTCAATATTTTTAAGCACCTTATACTTTTGTTTAACTCTTTTATTCATTATTTCGTTAAATTTTTCAAGATTTTCTTTTTCTGGAATTATATACCAATTTTTAAAGTCAGAAGGAGAACTTTCAGGGTCTGTCATCACTGAAATCCCAACAGTTTTAAAAAGGACTTTTTTGGAGTTTATTTTCTTTTCTGGCAGTAATTTAATATCTTTTAAAAAAAATTTTTTACCATTTAAAATTATATTATCTTCTTTTTCTTTTCTTAATTGTAGTATCCCATTCCAAAAAAATGAGATTATTTTATTATCTCCTGATGAAAAAATAAAGGAAATTTGAGAACCAATAACATTTCTTTTAAATTCTTCTCCTAAAAAGGGTGAATAGACATAAGGTTTTAATTTTTTTGTCGAAAAAAGAGAATTATATATTTCTTCTGAAGATTTTTGGAATGTTTTTTTGAGAAAAGATATAAAATTACTTCTTATTTCTTCCTTCTTATAATCAATTTTTTCACCTTCAAAAATTAATTTAAAACGCATGAAATTATTTTAACATTTTAATTTTTAAAATCAACTTTTTAATAATTCTGCTTCTTTTAATTTTTCAATTAGTTCTTCAATTTCTCCATCCATTATTTTATCAAGGTTATATGTTGTGTAATTTATCCTATGGTCTGTAACACGATTCTGAGGAAAATTATAAGTTCTTACTTTTTCACTTCTATCACCAGTTTTTATAAGTTTTTTCCTTTCCTCATCTATCTTTTCTCTTTTTTCTTTCTCATAAAGTGCTCGTAATCTTGCTCTTAATATTTTCATTGCCTTTTCTCTATTTTTAATTTGTGATCTATCATCCTGACAACTTACAGAAATACCTGTGGGAATATGTGTTATTCTTACTGCTGATGACGTTTTATTTACATGTTGTCCTCCATGACCACTCGCTCTAAAAGTTTCTATTTTTAGGTCTTCTGGATTTATTTTAATTTCTTCCTCTTCCATTTCAGGAAAAACAGCAACTGTAGCAGCAGATGTGTGAATTCTACCATAACTTTCTGTTTTGGGAACTCTTTGAACTCTATGAACTCCTCCTTCATATTTTAAATTACCATAAGCATCTTTGCCTTTTACAAGAAAAATTATTTCTTTAAAACCACCAAGTTCAGAAGGATGAGAATCAAAAATTTCAATTTCATAATTATTTCTTTCACAATATTTTGAATACATTCTAAAAAGGTCTGCTGCAAAGAGACATGCCTCTTCCCCACCTGTCCCTGCCCTTATTTCAATTATAGCGTTTTTTTCATCTATTTCATTTTTTGGCATTAATAAATTTTCAATTTCTTCCTCAATTTTCTCTTTCTCTTTTTTTAAAATTTTGATTTCTTCCTCTGCAATTTCTTTTAACTCTTTTTCTCCGGATTCTATAATCTCTTTATCTTCTTCTATTCTTTTTATAATTTCTTCTCTTTTTTTATTTAAATTTAAAACTTCTTCATAAAAAGATAATTTTTTCAAAACTTCCTTTAATTTTTCAGGGTCTTTTTTTTCACAGGAAAGATATTCAACACACTCTTTATAATTTTTCTCTATTTCTTTTATTTTTTCATCCACCATATTTTTTTCTAAATCTTTCTACCCTTCCAGCAGTGTCTACATATTTCTGTTTTCCAGTATAATAGGGATGGCATTTATTACAAATTTCAACTCTTATTTCCTTTTTTGTGGATCTTGTTTTTACTACATTACCACATGCACAGACAATTGTTGCTTCATAATATTCAGGATGTATACCTTTTTTCATTTTTCAACCTCCTCTATTATTTTAATATCAAATTCTTCTAAATCTTTTCTGCTAATTGGTTTTTCTACTATTGTTATACCCTCTCCACTGAAATAATCAATATTTTTACCTTCAATCAAAAATCTAACTTTTTTAATTCCTTCAAATTGAGTTGCAGTGTAAACAATTTGTGCAATTCTTGTTTCCATTAATAAGGTCCCACCACCTTCTTCTACTTCTTTTGAAAAATCAAGGTTTACTGTATCGTTTTCTATTTTTACATTTAATAATCTTGTATTTTCATTTAATGCTGTGGAAAAACCTTCATTTTTTTCCTCTTCTGTCGGTCCTTTTATCAATTCTTTTATAGCCCTCTCTATTTTATTTTCAATATTTTCTCTATGATAACCTATTTTTCTTGGGACAGGAATAATTAATGTATTTTCATTTTCTTGTTTAGTTAAAAAAATATAAATACTCGTTTCTTTTAGAAATTTCCCTATACCTTTTAAGAAGCCAAAAACAAGTAAAAGCAAAATAAATAAAATAAATAATCCAATTAAAAAATTTCTTTCACTCTTTTTCATTTTAGATTTAAATTATACCTTTTTTTATTGAATTAGTAAACAGTTTATGCTTTTATCACTTTTGGTAATTTTTCTTTATAAACATTTCTGGTATCAATTATTAATGGAAGACATTCATAAATCTTTTTATAATCAACATTTGTATGGTCAGTAACTATTATTGCTACATCATATTCTCTTAATTTTTCCTCACTAAATTCAATTGAAGAAATTGGTTTTGAATACTGCCTTGTTTTTTTAACTTCTTTAACATAAGGGTCGTAATAATCTATTTTCCCCACATTTTTTTTCTCTAAAATTTTAATAATTTTAAAAGCAGGAGATTCTCTTATGTCATCTACATCTTTTTTATATGCAATACCAACTATTAAAACATTTGCTCCCTTTATTGATTTTCCATGCATATTTAGTCCTTCAACACATTTTTCCACTACGTAATATGGCATCATAGTATTTATTTCTCCAGCAAGTTCAATAAAACTTGTTGTAAAATCATATCTTTTGGCTACCCATGTTAAATAATAAGGGTCTATTGGAATACAATGACCACCAAGGCCTGGTCCTGGATAGAATGCTTGAAATCCAAATGGTTTTGTTTTAGATGCTTCTATAACTTCCCAAATATCTATTCCCATTCTATCAAAAAGCATTTTTAATTCGTTAACAAGTGCTATATTTACTGCTCTGTAAATATTTTCAAGTAATTTTGTTGCCTCTGCTACTTCAGTTGAAGATACAGGAACGACTTTATCAACTATTTGTGAATATAAAGCAATACCAATTTTTTTGCAATTTTCGGTAATTCCTCCCACAACTTTAGGAATATTTTTTGTAGTATAATTAGGATTACCAGGGTCTTCTCTTTCAGGAGAATAAATTAAAAAATAATCCTTACCAACAATAAGACCACTTTTTTCAAATTTAGAAAGATAAATTTCTCTTGTTGTTCCTGGATAAGTTGTTGATTCAAGTGAAATTATATGACCTTCTCTCAGATTTTCATATATGTCATTTGCAGTATTATATAGATATGTCAAATCTGGTTCCTTATAAGGAGTTAAAGGGGTTGGGACACATATTAAAATTGCATCTACTTCCTTTAATTTTTTCATATCCGTTGTTGGATAAAAGCGAGGAAGAATACTTTTTATTTTTTCTTCAGTGATGTAATATATATAAGATTTTCCTTCTTTTAACTTTTCAACCTTTTCTGTATCTATATCAAAACCAATAACTTCAAATCCACATTCAACAAATCTTAATACAAGAGGAAGTCCCACATACCCTAATCCAATTATTCCAACTTTTATTTTTTTCTCATTTATTCTTTTAATTAGATAATCTATTTCCATAAAAATAAATTCTAACTTTTTAATTTTAAAAGTCAATAGAGATTATCTGGGCTTTTGAAAGATTGACTAAATAACATTCCACATTTTGAATATTAAATATTTTTTGAGCCCCTTTTCTATAAATTCTGATTTGTTCTTTATAATCCTCAATATTTTTTAAATATGTTTTGAATTCATAAATTTTAACTTTATCTTTTTCAATAAAAATTTTATCTATAATTCCTTCATAAGATCGGAAGAGCGG
>CAZCUO010000105.1:0-3023 GCA_964502135.1 uncultured bacterium | reverse complement strand
TTTTTACCAATTATTGCAAAATCAACAAAAGAAACACTCAAAATGATACCTTCCTACATAATTGAGGCATCTTTAGCATTAGGGATTAGTTATCCAAGAACAATATTGAAAGTTGTTTTGCCTTCTTCTATTGGAGGAATACTTTCAGGGATTTTACTTGGAATTTCAAGAATTTCAGGAGAAACAGCACCTTTATTATTTACTGCCTTTGGTAATCCTTTTTTGAATCTTAATATTTTAAAACCTGTTAGTTCTTTACCACATTTAATTTTTATTTACACTCTTAGTCCATATGATAATTGGAGAAAACATGCTTGGGGTTGTGCTTTAATTCTAATAATAATTGTTTCATTTATAAGTTTTTTGAATAAATTATTTTTGAAAAAATGGAAGATAAAATTTTAAAAATTGAGAATTTTTATGCTGGTTATGGAAAATTAGAAGTTTTAAAAAATATAAATATTGAAATAGTAAGAAATAAAATTACTGCTTTTATGGGACCTTCTGGATGTGGAAAAACAACTTTAATAAGATGTATAAACAGAATGCATGAATTGAACAAAGATGCTTATTATAAAGGAGAAATATATCTTGAAGGTGAGAGTATTTTTAGTATGGAACCCGTTATTTTAAGAAGAAAAGTCGGAATGGTATTTCAAAAACCTAATCCATTTCCTCATCTTACAATTTATGAAAATGTTCTTGCAGGATATATTATAAATGGGATAAAATTAAAAAAAGAAGAAAAAGATAGAATAGTAGAAGAAAATTTAAAAAAAGTTGCTCTATGGGATGAAGTTAAAGATAAATTATATTTAAGAGGAACTCATCTTTCAGGAGGACAACAACAGAGATTATGTATGGCTAGAACTCTTGCTTTAAATCCAGAAATTTTACTTCTTGATGAGCCAACATCTTCTTTAGACCCAAAATCAACTATAGAAATTGAAAGATTGCTTGAAAAACTTAAAGAAAATGTAACTATAGTCATAGTAACCCATAATATATCTCAAGCATCAAGAATTGCTGATTATGTTGCTTTTATTTATCTTGGAGAACTTATTGAGTATGGAAGAGCAGAAAAAATTTTTACTGCGCCTGAAAACAAAATTACTGAAGAATATTTAAGTGGTAAATTTGGTTAATGGGAGGCAAATATGTTAGAAGAAAAAATTTCTATTTTGAAGAAAAAAATTGTTGAATTTTGTTTACTTATTGAAAAAATGATAGATGAAAGTATATCTGGCTTATTAAATAAAAATTCCGAAATATTGAAGAAAGTTATAAATGAATATGAAATTAAAGCGAATAATTTTGAAATAGAAATAGATGAACTTTCAATTGAAACAATCGCTCAATATCAGCCGAAAGCAAAAAATTTAAGGACAATTTTAATGATTTTGAAAATAAATAATGACCTTGAAAGAATAGGAGACCATGCAGTTAATATAAGCGAAAGTTCTTTATTTTTAATTGAAAGGCCTATGGTTAAACCATTAATTGATATTCCAAGGATGGCAGAAAAAACAATAGAAATGGTGAAAGAAAGTGTAAATTCCTTTATAAATGAAAATTCTTCTCTTGCAAGAAAAATATGTACTGAGGATGAGATTATTGATGATTTAAGAAATCAAATTACAAGAGAACTGATAACATATATGACTTCAGACCCAAGTACAATTGAAAGAAGTTTACATCTTTTAAGGATTGCACAAAATCTTGAAAGAATTGCAGACCTTTCAACAAATATCAGTGAAGATGTTATATATATGGTTGAGGGTAAGATTATAAAGCATCATTTTGAGGAAAAATGAAAAAGATATTGTTTTTATGCAGGGAAAATTCAGCAAGAAGTCAGATGGCAGAAGGTATAGTTAATTATTTTTATAAAGATGAATTTATTGCCAAAAGTGCAGGGTCAGTTATCAAATATGTTCATCCTCTGGCAATTGAAGTTATGAAAGAAATTGGAATTGATATTTCTTCTAATAAAAGTAAACTTGTTTTAGAATTTATAAATGAGGGATTTGACTATGTTATTACACTATGTGCTGGAGATAAAGGGAAAATTTGTCCATTTTTTCCTGGAAAAGCAAAAAATTTTATACAATGGGAAATACCTGACCCTGCAGAAGGAGATATAAATTATTTTAGAAAGGTTAGAGATATGTTAATAGAAAAAATAAAAGAATTTATTGAGAATGAAAGGAGGAATGATGAAAAAAGGGATAGAATTTGCAAAAGAATTTGAAAAAAATGGAGCAAATCTTTATATAGAACTTGGAATGAAAGCAGAAAATTTAATAACAAAAAGATTATTTTATTCTCTCGCAAAACAGGAAATAGAGCATCTTGAAGTGATTGAAAGTTATGTTATTACAAGAAATTATGCAAAGTTAGAAGAACAGAATATAGAAGAGGAAATGAAGAAAATTTTTTACAGTTTGAGAGAGAAAAATAAAGCAGAAACTCAACTGGATGGATATAAAATTGCTCTTGAATTAGAAAAAGAAGGTTATTATCATTATGAAAAATTTTATAAAGAAGCAGAAGATGAAAATGAAAAAGAACTTTTTAAATTTTTAATGGAACAAGAAAAATCACATATAGACGCAATTGTAAATATTTATTCATATTTAACAGAGACAGGTGATTGGTTCCAAAAGGAAGAAAGTAAAATTTGGAACTGGATGAATATGTAAATGATTTATAAACTTTTTGGTTTAAATTATCTTCTTCTTTCATTTTTTGCTGGTCTTTTTACATATCTTATAACTTTAATTGGTGCTTCATTTGTATTTTTAAATAGAAGACCAAATAGAAAGTTATTTGATTGTATGCTTGGATTTGCTGGTGGAGTTATGATATCTGCAAGTTTTTTTTCGCTTTTAATACCTTCTATGGAATATTCTAAAAATTTAAATATACCTTTTTTAATTCCTGTTTCAACTGGTTTTCTCCTTGGCAGTTTTTTTATTTTTTTATTAGATAAAATTATTCCACATTTACACCCAAATTTTCAA
>CAZCUO010000104.1:0-2620 GCA_964502135.1 uncultured bacterium | reverse complement strand
ATAGAAGGAGGGAAAAATGAAAAAACTGATTATAATAATATATGCTATAAGTTTCTTATTATCACGAGAACTTTATTCACAAAAAATAAAAGGAAAGCCATTAAAATTTAAACAAACTGAATTTAAAAAACAATTACCACTTGAAAAAATGCCTCCTGATTTAAAAGAAAATCTTAAGGAATTTTTTGAAATAAGAAAAAGAATGCGAGAGATAGAAAAACAGATAATTGAAAATGACCCTGAATTAAAAAATTTATGGAATGAAATAATGAATCTAAAAAAAGAAATGAGGAAAAGATTGGATGAAAAATTAAAATATAATGAAGAATATCAAAATTTAAAAAGAAGAATTTTTGAAATTTGGAAAGAATTTAAAGAAAAAAGAAAGGAGGTGAGAAAATGAAAAAATTATTTATGTCTTTTCTTTCATGCTTACTTTTTGTCTGTCTGACACAAGTAAGGCTGAATGCACAGCCAAGAGAAAAGTATCAAAGAGGCGAGAGACAATTTGGAGAGGGATTAGAAATAAGGAAAAAAATAATGGAAATAGAAAAGCAGACAATTGAAAGTGACCCTGAATTAAAAAATTTGGATCAACAAATAAAAACATTGAAGAAACAACTTGATGAAAAATTACAACAGAAACTTTCAACAAATTCAGAATATCAGGAATTGAAGAAAAAGATGGAAGAGATGCAACAGCAGTGGAGGGAAAGATTGAGAGAAAGACAGGAAAGAGAATAAGATTAAAGGTTTTTAATTAAAGGGGCTACCAGTTAAGGTAGCCCTTTTTTACTTTTTTTATTTATGATATTATTTTTTTATGACTGGTATAGATTTTATATTAATTGTTGTTTTTTTAAGTGGAATTTTAATAGGAATCACAAGAGGGTTTATCGGTGGCATTATAGATATTGTAGGAATAATAGTTGGAGTTTCACTTTCTTCAATTGCATATAAAGCACCAGTAAATTTATTTTCTAAGTTTAACATTAAAGGAACTCCTGTAGATATTTTATTTTTCCATCTTTTTTCATTCCTTTTTATAATTTCAGTCATTGTTGGTATTGAAGTATTTAGAAAAAAGGTATTTATAAAGCATATAGTTGATAGAATTTTGGGTATTTTTACAGGTGCGATTGTTGGCATGTTTTTATGTGGATTCCTTTTAAATATAATGAGTGCTTCTCCAAATTCAGCAAGGGAAATTGATAATGCAAAATTTTCAAAATATATAACCAGATTTGCACCAAGAATTTATGAGAAAAGTGATAAAATTGGAATAACTTTGCCAAAATTGATAGCATTACCAAAAGAATATACAGATGAATTTGATAAAACAAAATTAAATATTTCTTTCTTAAAAGTAAATTTTTCAAAAATGAAAGGAACATGTATTAAATGTGGAGGAGAAGTTGTTTTCTCTGGTTATTTTATTAAATCTGGAATGAGTGTAATACCAAAATTTGTCTGTAAAAATTGTGGTAGGACTTCTGATGGATGCCAGGTATTTGAGATATTCCATTTTATTTATAAAAAATGTCCTGTTGAACTTGCAAGAAAAGGTATTAAATTTGATTGTGGCAATTTTCCAAACCATGAATTGATTATGCCTAAAATAGAATGTCCTGTTGATAAAAACCAATTACAACTTTGGGAATGGCAACCTCCAGTTCAATATTAATTTTTCAATTTTTTATATAATCTGTCCTCTTTAGTGCTAAAAATATTATGTTTTGTGCTATTATTTTTTGAGAATATTAAGTAAAATATGAACAAAAAGGAGGATTGAATGAAAAAATTTTATTTTCTTTTGGTGTTTTTAACAAATATATGTTTAGGAATTTTTGCAGAAGAAGTAATTATAACAAATTACTCAGGGAGAGAATTAAATAATTTCCCTATATTTATTTCTTTTGATTTTAAAAGTCCGAATTTACAACTTAACACAATTGAAGGGGAAGAATTTTATTATGTGCAAAAAACAACAAATGGAGGATACTTTTTACTTAACATTGAACCCTGGCAAAGAAAAAGTTTTATGTTAAAAGAAAATAAAATTAAACTTGCGGAGGGAGTATTTTTCAGTAAAGAAGACCCTTTAGGATGGGAGTCAGAAATTGCTGGATTTAGAATGTATGATGGGAAAATTGATTTATATGGTAAGAAAAAGCCATGTTTTTTTATTAAAATGATAAAAGAAGATAAAAGTATAGACATCCATAATCCAACAAATCCTTTTGGAGCAGATATTCTTGAAAAAGTTGCTGAAAGTTTAGTAGGATGTGGAGGATTGTGTTATAAAGAAGGAGATAAATATTATAATTTTGGACAACCTAAAAAAATAGAAATTATTGAAAATGGACCAATAGTTTGTTCTTTTAAACTTTTATTGGAAAATGGATTAGAAGCAAATTTTAAAATTTTTGCAAAAAATAGATATACAATGATAGAAATCCAAAATAATACAAAAAAAGAAATTTATACTGGAATAAGAATTTTAGAGAAAGAAAAATTTTATAAAGATAATAAAATTATTTGTTCATGGGGAGAGCAAGAAGGAAGTCCAATGAAAGGAATTGGTCAAGGAATAATACTTTTGAATAGCAATATAAAAGAA
>CAZCUO010000103.1:0-18511 GCA_964502135.1 uncultured bacterium | reverse complement strand
TTTAAAAAATTTTATTAAACTTGAAAGTGAAAGTATAGTGATAAGTAACTGGCCATCTCCCAAAAATTTTTCAGATAGAAAAAGTAAAGAAAAATTTGAAAAGATCAAGGAAATTATAATAAATATAAGAGATATGAAGTCAAAATTTAAAATTACAACAGAAAAAAAAGTAGAAGTATTTTACGAGGGTGAAATAGAAAAAATTGAAAAGAAAATAATAGAAAAACTTGCAGGAGTATCTGAAATTAAAAGTTTTGAAGAAGAAAAAATGTTAGAAAAAGATTTCTTTGTTAGGCATCTATCATCTGGTAGACTTGGAATATCATTTAAAGGTATAATAAATATTTCAAAAGAAAAAGAAAAAAAAGAAAAGGAATTAGAGAAATTGAAAACAATACTTAAGGAAATTAGAAAAAGATTGAATAATGATGAGTTCTTAAAAAAAGCGCCAAAAGAGGTAATTGAAAAGGAAAAAACAAAAAAAGAAGAAATTGAAAATAAAATAAAAAATTTGGAGAAGGATTTAAATTTTATTGAAAAAAAGGAGTAAAAATGTATGCATTTGTTGAAATTGGTGGAAAACAGATAAAAGTAAAAGAAGGACTAAAATTTGAAGTATTCAGAATTAAAGACAAAAAGGTTGGTGATGAAATTGAATTAAAACCAGTTTGTGTTATAGATGGAAATGAAATAATTACAGAAAAAACTAAACTTGATAATATAAGTGTAATATGTGAAGTTGTTGAGGAAAAAAAAGGGAAAAAATTATATGTTTTTAGAAAAACAGCAAAAACTGGTTTTAAAAAAGGCAGAGGACATAGAGATAGATTAACTGTTTTAAAAGTAAAAAGTATAGTTAAAAAGTGAAAAGGTTGATAGAAAATATTAAAGATAGTTTTGTGGGGAAAAGAGGAATAATAGGCATAATTAAAGATAAACCATTCTTTGAAATTGAAGAAGAAAACGAAGAACTAATTTCATTATCAAAAACACTTGGCATTAAAATTATAAAAACATTTTATATCAATTTACCTTATATTCATCCTGCTACTTATATAGGAAAAGGTAAATTATTTGAAATTAAAAATTTTGCTAAAGAAAATAATGTTTCATTTTTTATTTTTGAAAAAGAACTTTCGCCTGTCCAACAAAGAAATATAGAAGAAATTTTAGAAATAAAGGTGATTGATAGAACAGAACTAATTCTTTATATATTTGGAGAACATGCAAAATCAAAAGAAGGTAAAATTCAGGTTGAACTTGCTCAACTAACATATACACTCCCTAGATTAACAGGACATGGTATTTACCTTTCAAGACTTGGTGGAGGTCTTGGAACAAGAGGACCTGGTGAAATGAAACTTGAAGTATACAGAAGAAGAATAAAGGAGAGAATACATATTTTAAAAGAAAAGATAAAGGATATAGAAAGACACAGAGGAATTATAAGAAAATCAAAAGAAATATTCCCATCCGCTACACTTTTAGGATACACAAATGTTGGAAAAAGTAGTTTATTAAATGCACTTAGTTCTTCAAATTTATACGTTGCGGATAAATTATTTGCAACTCTTGATCCTTCTACAAGGGGCGTTTATCTTGGTGACAATAAAATTTGCCTTGTAACAGATACAGTAGGACTTCTAAAAGATATTCCACATCATTTAATAGAAGCTTTTAAGTCAACACTTGAAGAAGTTAAGTATTCCGATGTTATTATTTGTGTTTATGACATTACAAAACAACTAACAAAACAAAAAAATGTCATAGATGAAGTCATTAAAATTTTGGCAATAGAAAATAAACCTAAAATAGAAGTTTTTAATAAAATAGATCTTATACCAAGGGAAGAAGTTGAAATAATGAAAAATCAATATCCGGAAATTATATTTGTCTCGGCAAAGACAAAAGAAGGAATTAATGAACTTAAAAATAATTTAAAGGAAATATTGTATGGAACTAAAATTGCCAAATTATGATAGAGATCAAGTAGATAGGATTGTTGATATTTTAAAAAGTAAAAATTTTTTTTTGATTAGTTCTCACATAAATATTGATGGTGATGGTATAGGAAGTGAAATTTCACTTTATATATCTCTTAAAAAATTGAATAAAAAAGTTGAAATAATAAATCAAGATAAATTACCGACCTTATTCAAATTTCTTCCATACTCAAAAAAAATAAAAGTTTTTAACGAAAAAGAAAAATATCCAGATTTTGAAGTAGCAATAGTTGTTGATTGTGGGAATCTTGATAGGGCTGGAAAAATAAAAAAAATTATTGAGAAAGTTCCATTTGTTATAAATATTGACCACCATATCACAAATTCTGAATTTGGAAATATTAATTGGATAAATTCTTCTTTTTCTTCTTGTGGGGAAATGGTATATTTTATCTGTGAAAAACTAACAAAAATAGAAAAAAAGCAGGCAATTTGTCTTTATACATCCATAATTTATGATACTTGTTGCTTTGTCCACCATTTAAGCAGATATACAATGGATATTGTAAAAAATTTGATAAATAAAAAAATAAATCCTGAAAAAATTGCTCAAAAAATATTTTTTGAAAAATCAATTAAATCTGTAAATTTATTTAAATTATCACTGGATACACTAAAATTTAACAAAAATAAAAAAGTTTGTTTTATGAAAGTAAAGAAGGAATTTTTCAAAAGAACAAAAACAAAAGAAGAAGATACAGAAGGTTTTGTTGAATATCTTATTTCTATAAAAGGAGTAGAAATTGGTGTTTTATTTAAAGAAAAGGAAAATGGAGTTAAAGTAAGTTTAAGAAGTAAGGGAAATATAGATGTAGAAAGTCTTGCCAAAAAATTTGGTGGAGGAGGCCATAGAGAAGCAGCAGGCTGTTTTTTTGAAAATAAAAATATTGAAGATGTAGAAAAAATTATTGAAAAAGAGTTAAAATGGATGGGTTATTAAATATATATAAACCAAAAGGAATAACTTCTTATGATGTAATCAGAATATTAAAAAAAGAGTTTAAATTAAAAGATAAAATTGGCCATGGTGGAACCCTTGATCCAATAGGAGAAGGAGTTTTAATTATATGCTTAGGAAATATGACAAAATTCACAAATAAGTTTATAAATTATGAAAAAGAATATATAGGAGAAGTCCTTCTTGGAATAAAAACAGATACAGATGATATTGAAGGAAGAATTATAGAAGAAAAAAAAGTTGAAAACTTAAAGGAGGAAGAAATAATAAGAGTTTTCAAATGTTTTGAAGGAGAAATAGAACAAATTCCACCAATTGTTTCTGCTATAAAATATAGAGGAAAACCTTTGTATAAATATTACAGAAAAGGGATTATAATAAAACCACCTCCCAGAAAAGTATTTATAAAGAAAATAGAAGTTTTGAGAATAAATATTCCATATGTAGAGTTTAAAGTTTTATGTTCAAAAGGAACATATATAAGAGCACTATGTAGGGATATTGGTGATAAACTTGGATGTGGTGGAACTCAAAATAAACTTATAAGAACTAAAGTTGGGCCTTTTAAAATTGAAGATAGTGTTAAAATTGAAGATGTAATTCAAAATGGAATAGAAAAATATTTAATTTATCCAAGTGAAATTATCAAAATCTTAAATGCAAATTGTTATGGAAAAAAATTTTAAAATAAGTGTTGCTGGAATAAGGGGTATTTATCCATATTTTTTAACCCCTGAGATTGTTTATAAATTTGGCCTTTCATATGCAAATTTTTCAAAGGAAAAGGATATTTATGTTGGAAGGGATACAAGGATTTCAGGAGAAGTTTTAAAATATGCATTAATTTCTTCTCTTCTTTTTTCTGGGAAAAACATTATTGATTTAGATATTGCTCCTACACCTCTTGTTGAATATGCAGTAGAAAAAAATAAAAAGGCGGGTGGGGTGATTATTACAGCAAGCCATAATCCAATTGAATATAATGGAATCAAATTTTTATCAAAAAAAGGAACATTTTTAAATGAAAAAGAAAGTAAAAAATTGATTGAATTGTATAAAAAAGGAAAATTTTCATTTAATAAGATTCCTGGAAAAGTTATGAGTTGCCCTGAAATTAAAGAAAAATATTTTGAAGAAATTTACAAAAATGTTGATATTGAGAAAATAAAAAAAAGTCACTTTAAGGTTGTTGGAGATGTTTGTCAAGGAGTCGGTGCTTTATATACAAAGGATTTTCTTTCCGGACTTAATTGTAATATTGAAATTTTAAATGAAAAACCATATGGTGTATTTTCTCATGACCCTGAACCTAAAAAAGAGACATTAAAACAATTGTCAAAATATATAAAAGAAAAAGGAGCAGATATTGGATTTGCACAAGACCCAGACGGAGATAGATTGGCAATAGTAGACGAAAAAGGCAATATAGTTGGGGAAGAACTTGTCCTTGCCATTTGTATTAAAAATATTCTGGAAAAAATAAAAACACCTATTGTTGTGAATTTATCAACATCAATGGTTGTAGATTCTGTTGCTAAAGTTTATGGAGTCAAAGTTTATAGAACAAAAATAGGAGAGGTAAATGTTGTTGAAAAAATGAAAAAAGTAAAAGCAATAATTGGTGGAGAAGGAAATGGAGGAGTTATATATCCGCCAGTTCATTATGGAAGAGATAGTTTTGTTGCTATGAGTTTAATTTTGGAATATATGGCAAAAAAAGAAAGAAAAATCTCAGAGATTGTTTCTGAATTTCCTCCTTATTTTATGATAAAAGAAAAATATGAAATTGAGGTTGCAAAAATAAAAAAGATTATAGAAAAAATAAAAGAGAAATATAAAAAAGAAAAAATTGATTTTACAGATGGGATAAAGATAATAAGAAAAGATGGTTGGATTCATATAAGACCCTCTGGAACAGAACCAGTTTTAAGATTAGTTGTTGAAAGTGTTGATAAAGAAACTTCGGATAAATATTTGGATGAAATAAAAGGTCTTATTTTTCTTTGAGATTACAGTAAAAAGGATTGCGATATTTAGACCAGACGCTAAAAATCCAACAAAAAGAATTTCTATAGAGACACATCCTAAAAGTGTCATTGAATTGTTTAATCTTCCATTTAATCCAAAACCTTTTGAATAAAAGATTTTCAGAAGTTAAATCTTAAAACAGGAATAACTTAGTGGTAAAATAATAAAAGGCCCGTGTAGTTCAGTGGTAGAACGGCTCATTCGTAATGAGCAAGTCGTCGGTTCAAATCCGACCACGGGCTTTTTAAAATTCTTTTAGTAAGTTATAATATTAAAAAGGAGATAAAATGTTGAAATTTTTGACTTCTGGTGAATCACATGGAAAATGTTTAATTGGAATTTTAGATGGCATGGTTTCAAATTTACCTATTGATATTGAAGATATAAATAAAGAATTGGAAAGAAGACAGAAAGGATATGGAAGAGGCGAAAGAATGAAAATAGAAAAAGATAAAGTTGAAATTTTAAGTGGAGTAAGAGATGGGAAAACAATAGGTTCTCCAATATCGCTCTTGATAGAAAATAAGGATTGGGAAAACTGGAAAGAATATATGGATATTAAAAAAATTAAAGAAGGTAAAGAAAGGTATATTCCAAGACCAGGACATGCTGATTTATGTGGATTTTTAAAGTATAACTATACTGATTTAAGAAATGTTATTGAAAGGGCAAGTGCAAGAGAAACAGCAATGAGAGTTGCAATTGGAGCAATATGTAAAAAATTTCTTACTGAATTTAATGTAAGATTTTATAGTAGGGTAAAACAAATAGGAAATATTAAGGATGAAGGAGATGTAAGTGAAGTTAAAAAAAACTATGAAATTATTGAAAAATCCCCTGTAAGATGTATTAAAAAAGAGAAGGAGATGATGGATGAAATAGATAGAGTGAAAGAAAATGGCGATACAATTGGGGGAATTTTTGAAATTATTGTTGAAGGAGTTTGTCCAGGACTTGGGAGTTATGTTCAATGGGAAAAACGGCTTGATGCAAAAATATCTTATATTCTTATGAGTATTCCAGGTGTAAAAGGTATTGAATTTGGTATTGGTTTTGAAGGAATTAATTTAACTGGTTCTAAATTTCACGATGAAATTTTTTACAGAAATAAAATTTATAGAAAGACAAATAATGCAGGGGGGATAGAAGGAGGTATAACAAATGGAGACGATATATGGATAAAATGTTTTTTTAAGCCAATACCCACATTAAAAAGAGGACTTAAATCTTTTGATATTAGGAATTTTGAAGAGAGTAAATATGAATATGAAAGGAGTGACATTTGTGGAGTTGTTCCTGCTACTATTATTGCTGAAAATTTAGTTGCTTTTGTTATTGCTGATGAATATATAGAGAAATTTGGTGGTGACTGTCTTGAAGATTTAAAGGAAAATTATAATAATTATCTTAAAAGAATAAAAAAATTTTGGTTTTAAAATAAATGGAAAAAAATATTGTTCTTGTTGGTTTCATGGGAACAGGAAAAACAGAAGTTGGAGTATTACTTGCAAAAAAATTAAACAGGGATTTTATTGATACAGATAAATTAATTGAAGAAAGAGAAAAAGATAGAATTGTTAGAATATTTCAAGTAAAAGGAGAATCTTATTTTAGAGATGTTGAAGAAAAAGTTATTGAAGAAGTATCAAATTTAAAAAATTGTGTTATTGCGGTAGGAGGAGGAGCAATAATAAGAGAAAAGAATTATTTAAATTTAAAAAAAAATGGAATTTTAATATGTCTTACTGCAACACCTGAAGAAATTTATAAAAGAACTTTACCGAAAAAAGATAGACCTTTACTTTTAAAATCAAAAAATGTTATAGAAACAATTAAAGAATTACTTGAAATGAGAAAACCATATTATGATAAAGCAGATTATAAAATAGATACAACAAAAAAAAGTATAGAAGAAGTGGTTGACGAAATAATTGAATTACTAAAAATGAAAAATGGAAAAAATAAAAGTTAATCTTGGAGAAAATACTCATTATATTTATATTGATTATCCATTGGAGGAAATTGGCAAAAAAATAAAAAATAGTAAATTTGGAAAAAAATTTGCAATTTTGAGTGATAATAATGTTTTTTCAATTTATGGAAAAAAAGTTAAAAAATCACTTGAGAAAGAAAATAGAATAGTAAAAGAAATTTTAATTCCTCCTGGAGAAAAGCAGAAAAATTTCAATATTTGTTTAAAAATAATTGAAAATCTTTTAAAATTTGAAATTAATAGGGATGATACACTTATTAATCTTGGAGGAGGAGTAATAAACGATATTGGTGGTTTTGTTGCTTCTATTTATATGAGAGGTATTAAATATATTTCAATTCCTACGACATTACTTTCTCAAGTGGATGCTTCTATTGGTGGAAAAACAGGGATTAATTTAAAATATGGAAAAAATTTAATTGGCACTTTTTATCAACCATCTCTTATAATAATTGATTTAAAAACAATTTCAACTCTTCCATATAGAGAAATAAAACAAGGAGTAGCAGAAATAATAAAATATGGAGTTATAAAAAATGAAAAAATATTTGAAACCCTTGAAAAAATAAAAATTAATGAAATTGAAGATAATTATAAATTTTTAATAAGCGAGAGTGTAAAAATTAAAGTGGATATTGTTGAAAAAGACGAAAAGGAAAAAACTGGCTTAAGAGAAATTCTTAATTTTGGACACACTCTTGGACATGCAATTGAAATTTCAAATATAAAAAAATTTTCCCATGGAGATGCTGTTTCTCTTGGTATGATAGGAGAAAGTTATATTTCTTTTAAAAAGAATTTTTGTGATAAAGAAGTTTATGAAAGGATTAAAAATTTATGTAACAAATATAAACTTTATACCTCTTTTGAAGAAATTGATTTTAAAAAAATAGTTGAATTTATGAAATATGATAAGAAAATAAAAGGTGGAAAATTAAGATTTGTCCTTCCTGAAAAAATTGGTAGAGTTAAAATTGGCTTTGAAATTGAAGAGAAAGAAGTTTTAAAAATTCTAAAGGAGATTGAAAATGAAAAAAATTGATGAATTGAGAAAAAAGATTGATGAAATTGATGAAAAACTGATTGAACTTTTAAATAAAAGAGCAGAACTTGTAAAAGAAGTGATAGAAATAAAGGAAAAGAAAAAAAAATCAATTTTTGACCCTTCAAGAGAGAAAAAAATAATAGAGAGATTGATAAATAAAAACAAAGGAATTTTGAAACCAGAGGATTTAAAAATAATTATGGAATCCATCTTTAAAATTTACAGAGGAATGTTCAAAGAAATAAAGGTTGCTTATCTTGGACCAGAAGGAACATTTACCCATTTGGCAGCAATGAAAAAATTTGGAGAAAAAGCAAAATATATACCAGTAAAAACAATTGACGAAGTATTTAAAGAGGTTGAAAAGAAAAGGGCTGATTATGGAGTTGTTCCTGTTGAAAATTCAATAGAAGGCATAGTTACTCATACACTTGATGTATTTCTTGAAAGTGATTTAAAAATAATATCTGAAATTTCACTTGAAATCCATCATTATTTACTTTCAAAAGAAAATTCAATAAATAAAATAAAAAAGATATATTCACATCCACAGGCAATTGCTCAATGCAGAAATTGGATTGCTGAAAATTTACCTGAAGTAGAAATATATGAAACAGAAAGCACAATAAGTGCTGTTAAAAAAGTAATTAAAGAAAAAAATGCTGCTGCCATTGCTTCTGAAATCGCATCTTCAATGTATAATTTAAATATAATTGCAGAAAGAATAGAAGATTTTAGAGAAAATATTACGAGATTCCTTGTTATTGGGAGTGAATTTGCTGAAAAAACAGGAAATGATAAAACATCAATACTTTTCTCAATAAAAGATAGAGTAGGGGCTCTACATGATATTTTATTCCATTTTAAAAATGAGAATATAAATTTGACAAAAATAGAATCAAGACCAAGTAAGAAAAAAGCATGGGAATACGTATTTTTTGTTGATTTTATAGGACATAAAGATGATGTAAATGTTAAAAGGGCTTTAAATAATATAGAAAAGGCAAGTGTTTTTTTTAAAATTCTTGGTTCATATCCAAAAGAGGGCTAAAAGGAGGTAATATGGCTGATTTAATTATTATGAATAAAACTGCAACTGAAGAGGATGTTAAAAGAGTTGTTGAAAAAATAGAAAAACTTGGTTTTAAAGCACATGTAAGTAAAGGAGAAGAAAGAATTATAATAGGTATAATTGGAGATACGAGAGAATTGTCAGAGGAAACATTTAGACTTTTACCGGGAGTTAGTGAAGTTATAAGTATTTTAAAAGAATACAAATTAGCAAGCAGAGAATTTCATAAAGAAGATACAATAATAAATGTAAATGGTGTAAAAATTGGAGAGGGATATTTCGTAGTTATGGCAGGTCCATGTTCAGTAGAAAGTAAAGAACAACTTTTAATGACTGGTAAGTTTGTAAAACAGTGTGGTGCTAAAATTTTAAGAGGTTCAATATTTAAACCAAGAACATCACCTTATTCTTTTCTTGGCCTTGGGAAGGAAGGTTTGAATATTTTAAAAGAAATAAAAGAAGAACTAAAAATGCCTATAATAACCGAGGTTTTGTCTCCGGAAGAGGTTGATATAGTGAGTCAAGTAAGTGATATTTTGCAAATTGGAACAAGAAATATGTTTAATTATAGATTACTTCAAAAAGTTGGAGAAATTGATAAACCTATTTTACTTAAAAGAAATTTTTCAGCCAAAATATCTGAATTTCTTAATTGTGCTGAATATATTTTGAAGGAAGGGAATAATAAAGTTATACTTTGCGAAAGAGGAATAAGAACATTTGATTCAGAATTTACAAGAAATACACTTGATCTAAATGCAGTTCCTATATTAAAAAAAGAAACTCATCTGCCTGTAATTGTTGATCCTAGCCATGGAACAGGAAGAAAAGACCTTATCATTCCAATGAGTAAAGCAGCAGTAGCAGTTGGAGCAGATGGACTTTTAATTGAAGTCCATCCAAAACCAGAAGAAGCACTTTCAGATGGATTTCAGTCAATCAATTTTGATATGTTTGAAAATTTAATGAAGGAATTGGAACCTTTTATTAAAGTAATGAAAAAGAAAATTTAAGATGAATGTTATAATCAAAAAAATTGAAGGTCTTTATGGTGAAGTAGAAGTTCCAGGAGATAAATCAATTTCACATAGAAGTTTATTATTTGGAAGCATTTCCGAAGGTCAAACAACCATTTTAAATTTTCTTAAAAGTGGAGATACTCTGGCAACTTTAAATTGTTTAAGACAATTAAGTGTTGAAATAAAAGAAGAAAACCAGAAAATAATTGTTAAGGGATGTGAATATAAAGAAAGTGAAAATGTTCTTGATTGCAGAAATTCTGGAACAACAATTCGTTTACTTTCAGGAATCTTATCTTCAAAACCATTTTATTCTGTTCTTACAGGAGACAGTTCTCTTATTAAAAGGCCGATGGATAGAATTATAAAACCAATAAGTATGATGGGTGGCGAGATTTACGGAAGATGTGAAAATAAATATCCCCCTCTTACAATTATAGGAAAAAAACTTAAGGGAATTAATTTTAAAATGGAAGTTGCCTCAGCCCAGGTAAAAAGTTGTATAATTTTTGCAACTCTTTTTGCTGATGGAGAAACAATTATAGAAGAACCTTACAAAACACGTGACCATACAGAAAGAATGTTAAAATTTTTTGGAGGTCAAATTGAAAAAGATAAAAATAAAATTATTGTTAAAGGAAACCAAAAATTAAAAGGTAGAGAAATATTTATACCCGGAGATTTCTCTTCTGCTTCATATTTTATCTCCGCATCGTTGATTGTTCCCGGTTCATCAATTTTAATAAAAAATGTGGGTTTAAATCCAACAAGAACAGGTTTTTTAAAAATCATAGAGAGAATGGGTGGAAATTTTGAAATTTTAAATAAGAGGGAAATTTCAGGTGAACCAGTAGGTGATATAAAAGTAAGTTATTGTGAAAAATTAAAAGGAACTGAAATTCTGCCAGAAGAAGTCCCAAATGTAATTGATGAAATACCTCTTGTTGCTGTTTTAGGTAGTATAGCAGAGGGGAAAACAATTGTTAAAGGAGCAAAAGAATTAAGGGTTAAAGAATCAGATAGAATTAAGTCAATTTCAACTGAATTAAAAAAACTGGGAGCCAAAATTGAAGAAAAAGAAGATGGTTTTATTGTTGAAGGTGCAAAAAAGTTAAAAGGGACAAGGGTAAATTCATGGAATGACCATAGAATCGCCATGTCTCTTGTAATTGCCTCTTTTATAGCAGAAGGTGAAACAATTTTAGAAAATATTGAATGTGTTAGCATTTCTTTTCCAGAATTTTTTGAAAAATTTGAAGTTTTGGGAGTTAAATTTAATTTTTTAACCTGAGGGGGAGTTTATGGAACAAATATACTTTTTTACACCAACAAAAATTTATTTTGAAAGAAATGGAATTGAAAAATATCTGCCACTATTGAAAAACTATGGTAAAAAAGTTCTTATTGTATCAGGTAAAAATTTCATTTACAAAACTGGTCTAATTGAAAAAATTGAAACTATTTTTAAAAAAGAAAATATAAATTACTCAATATTTTCAAAAGTTGAACCCGAACCAGATATAGAAAATGTTGAAGAAGGAGTAAAATTCTGTAAGAAAGAAAAATGTGATGTTATTTTAGCAATTGGAGGAGGAAGTGCCATAGATGCTGGTAAGTGTATAGCAGTTTTGGCAACAAATCCTGGAAATCTAAGAAATTATTTTGGAGAGGTTGAATATGAAAATGAACCATTACCAATTATAGCAATTCCAACAACATGTGGAACAGGAAGTGAAGTAACAAGGTATGCAGTAATAATTGATAGAAAAGAAAAAACAAAAAAGACAGTTAGTAGTGAAAAGATTATGCCAAAACTTGCTATTTTAGATCCAAATGTTCTTGATTTTCTTCCCACATTACTTGTTGCAGCAACTGGGATGGATGCCTTCTGCCATGCAATTGAAAGTTATCTTGCAATAAATTCTGATTTTATCTCAAAGTTCTTCTCAATAGAATCATTAAAATTATTAAAAGAAAACTTAAAGAAAGCAGTTGAAGGAGACAGAGAAAGTAAAGAAAAAGTATTTCTTGCTTCAACATTTGCAGGATATGCAATAAATAAAACAGGAACAATTATAGTTCATGGTATAGGATATTCCTTAACAATAAAATATAAAATACACCATGGAACAAGTAATGCTTTATTTTTACCTCATGTTCTTGAATTTCTGAAGGATAATAACTATAGAAAAGAAATAAAAGAACTTGAAAAAATAATCAAAACAAATTCAGAACTTAAGAACTTCATAACTTCCTTAGGCCTACCTATAAGATTAAAAGATATTGGTGCAAAAAAAGAAGACATTGAAGAACTTGTGGATTTATCTATTAAAGGTTGTGAAAGGGCAATGAAAAAAATGAAATTTGTTTTAAGTAAAGATGACTTTTTAAAAATAATTAACTCTGCTTTCTAAAGATAAGGAGTTAAATATTCTATTGCCTTTTTTATATCTTCAATCTGTTTTTCTCCACTTATTTCTCTTTCTATAATTATTGGCCCATTAAAACCTTTCCTTTTCAATCTTCTCAAAAGAACAGGAAAATTAACCATACCTTCTCCTATAGGTACTTCTTTACCAAGGTATTCATCCCTGTTTGGCCAAAGGCCATCCTTTCCATGCATACTTTTTACATATTCACCAAAAATTTCAACTGCATCAAGAGGATTTGCTTTTCCGTATAAAATTAAATTAGCAGGGTCTAAATTTATACCAACATTATCCATACCAATATCTATAATAGTTCTTTTCAAAGTAGATGGTAATTCCTGCCCTGTTTCAAAACAAAAAATTTGATTATTTTCTTTACATTTCTCTATTACCTTTTTCATTACAGGCAAAAATGTCTTATATATTAGGTCTTCCTCATCATCAGGAATAAAACCTACGTGGCAAACAATATATTTTACACCCATTTCCTTTACAAAATCAGAAAATTCCAGAGCGAGTTTTAATCTTTCTTCTCTATATTTGGGAGCGACAAAACCCATTGTTTCTGGACCATCTTTATTATTAAAAATTTGACCTTTAAATAGTAAAAAAACAGAAAAAATTTCAATACCATAATCTTGAGACATTTTTTTTATTTTATATGGGTCAAAATTATCTATTTCTTCTGCAATAAATCCAATTTGACATAAAGATAAATTTAAAGATACTATTTTCTTAAAACCTTCTTCCAAATTTTTTGAACCAATAATAAGTCCCAATTTTAATTTTCCTTCCATCTTGTTCTCCCTTAATTGCATTCTGGAATTAATGGTCCTGCAAGTTCTTTAAGGAAAAATAATTTACCTGGTAATGTTGGCATAAAACTACTTGGAACCCAAATATCAGGTCCATATCTTAGTGTAACCCATAAACTCATTCCTTGCCACATCATACCTCTTCCAAGTGTTCCATCTGCACCACCTATAATTTTATCTGCTTTCAGAAATATTCCTGGACCTATTGTATTTGCAAAACATGGAACTAAAGTTGTTCTACTTTTAAAACTTGTTATTGCATTCTGTTCAATTGTTAATGGATGTAATTTTGCACCAAGACGATACTCTTGCCTTTTCCATTCTTCTTCTGAACTGAATTCTTCTGCAAAATGGGGTTCCCAAAAAGCAATATGAAAAACTCTTCCAATCCCAAAAATAACAACAAGTTTTGCTCCTCTTTTTCTTAAAGAATTTATTTTTTCTGGATATTGAGGTAGCAATTCCTTGGTAGCAAAAAATCTTTGATTTTTAGGAACAGTCAATTTACCAAGAGGCCCATAAAAAGCACTTTCCATTGCATTTTGGAAGGCACCAGGTTCTGTTGGAGGAAGTGTATTTCCATCTTTATCGCTCCATTCATCCATATTAAATCCCCATACATGTTTGCAATCAACATTCCATTCTTTTAAAAAATAAACAACCCATTTATACATTCCCATTGGTCCTACAGGTAAAATTAAAATAATTTCTCTATTTTCTTCTTTTGCCTTACATATTTCATAAGCAATTTCATGTCCCATTTTGACATTAAATTCTTCAAGTGTATCACAAGCAACAGGAATAAAATCTTTATGCCACCATGGCTGTCTTTCAGTAATTTTTTCTGGGGGGAGAGAACAACATTTTTCTATTTTTTTTAAATCCCACCCTTTTGGGAAAAAATTCTCTAATAAAGACCCTTTTATTGTATCTATTAAATTCATACTCACCTCCTTTTCTAATTAAATTTTAACCTGAAAATTTTTACTTGACAAATTTTTTATATATTTTATAATAATTTACATAAAAGTAAAAAAAAGGAGGAGAATATGGAAAAATTAGCAATTGAAGGTGGAAAGCCAGTCAACACAGAGCCATTCCCAATGTGGCCTTCTTTTTCTGAAAAAACAATACAGATGGTTGCAGAGCCATTAAAAACAGGAAAAGTTAATTATTGGACAGGAGAAATAGGAGTTAAGTTTGAAAAAGCATGGGCTGAATATAATGGAGCAAAATTTTGTGTAACAACTACAAGTGGAACAAGTGCTCTACATACTGCAGTTGCTGCTCTTGGAATTGGTCCAGGAGATGAGGTAATTTGTCCTTCATATTCTTTTATTGCTTCCTCATTCTGTATTCTTCAAGCAGGAGCATTACCAGTTTTTGCAGATACAGATGAAACACATACAATAGACCCAAATGATATTGAAGATAAAATTAATGAAAGGACAAAAGCAATTTTGGTTGTTCATTTATATGGTGTTGTATGTGATATGGATCCAATAATGGAAATTGCAAGAAAACATAATCTTTATGTAATTGAGGACTGTGCTCAAGCACATGGAGGAGAATATAAAGGTAAAAAAGTTGGAACAATAGGAGATGTTGGTTGTTTTAGTTTCTGTCAAAGTAAACACTTTACAACAGGAGGGGAGGGTGGAGCGGTTATAACAAATAATGAAGATTTATATTGGGAATGCATGTCTTTTAGAGACCATGGATATGATGTAAAAGAGAGATTAAGATTGCTTGAATTAGAGAAAAAATTAATGTATATCCATAGAAGAGTTGGCTTTAATTACAGGATGACAGAAATACAGTCTTTAATAGGATTATGTGAACTTGAAAGATTTGAAAGTTGGAATTTACCTAATAGAAGAAGAAATGGAAGATTTTTAATAGAAGCATTAAAAGACCATCCACTTGTTTTATATCCACCACTTGATACAGAAGAAAGAAAAAATGCATTTTGGTGGGCTCCTTTTGTTCTTGACATTGATAGGTTAAAAGTCCCAATGAAACAATTTATAGCAGCAATGGAAGCAGAAGGGGTTCCTGTTTATGGAGTTTTATGGCCTGAAATGTATAAAGAAAAAGCATATACGGAAAGGGTTGGATTTGGAAGATTAAATTATCCCTTCAATGACCCTAATGCAAGATTTATTGACTATACAAAAGTAGAATGTAAAAAGGCAAAATGGTTATCAGATAGAACTTTGAGTTTCTTCACACATCCTGTATATGAGATAAAACATATGGAAAAATATGTAGAAGCATTTAACAAAGTAGCCAAAGCATACATGAAATAGGAGGTAAAATGAGAAAAGTTAGATTTGGAGTTATAGGAGCAGGAGGAATAGCCTTAAGAAGAACTATCCCTGGAATGCTTGAAGCAAAAAATCTTGAAGTTGTTGCGGTAATGGATATAGTGAATGCAAAAAGTATTGCTGAAAAATTTAATATTCCAAAGTATTATGAAAAAGAAAAAGATTTAGTTAATGACCCAGAAATTGATGCTGTATATATTGCAACTCCTGTTTATCTCCATTTAAAACATATAAAAATGGCAGCAGAAAAAGGCAAACATATACTATGTGAAAAACCATTATGTAAAAATTTAAAAGAAGGAAAAGAGGCTGTTAAAATATGTAAAAAAAATGGTGTTTTCCTTCAAGAGGGTTATATGATGAAATTCCATGGGGCACATAAAAAAATAAAAGAATTAATTGAAAAAGGAATGCTTGGAAAAATAGTTTATATGAGAGCACAATTATCCTGTTGGTATCCACCTATTAAGGGAGCATGGCGCCAAATTCCAAGCAAAGGTGGTGGAGGAAGTTTAATAGATATGGCAACCCATTTATATGACCTTCTTGAATATTTTATAAATGACAGAATAAAATATATTGCTGCGATAGTTAATACACAAGTGCATAATTATAAAGTTGAGGATTCTTCAACAACATTAATTGAATTTTCAAAAGGAACCCACGCAACTGTTGACTGTTTTTTCTGTATCCCTGATGAAGCAAGTAAAACACGCCTTGAAATATATGGAAGCAAGGGAGCCATCTTAACAGAAGGAACAATAGGACAAAGTGTAGGAGGAAAAATGGAAGGTATTTTTGGACTTGGAGAAGCAGGTTATGATGCTACTCAAAGTAAAGATGTCATTAGAGAATTTAAAGAGATAGAATTTGAAAAAATAAATCCATATACAGCAGAAACTGAATATTTTGCTGATTGTATTTTGAAAAATGAGGAACCTAAAATAAATAACTGGGAAAATGCCCTTCATATACTTGAAGTCACTGAAAAGGCATATAAGTCATATAAAACTAAAAAAATTGTTAGAGTTTAAAATTTGACATTTCTTCTAAAACTCTCTATAATTTTATTTTCAAAAAAGGAGGGAAAATATGGCAAGAAAGAAAAAATATATTTACTTTTTTGGAGAAGGAAAGGCAGAAGGGAAAGGTGATATGAAAGATTTACTTGGAGGCAAAGGAGCAGGACTTGCTGAAATGACAAATGCAGGAATTCCTGTGCCTCCTGGTTTTACAATTACAACTGAAATGTGTAGATATTATTATAAACACGATAAAAAATTACCAGATGATTTTGAACAAGAACTTAAAAAATATCTAAATAAACTTGAAAAGGCAACAGGTAAAAAATTTGGCGATCCAAAAAACCCTTTGCTTGTTTCAGTTAGGTCTGGTGCAAAATTTTCTATGCCAGGGATGATGGATACAATTTTAAATCTTGGTCTTAATGATGAATCAGTAAAAGGACTTGCTGAAAGTACAAATAATGAAAGATTTGCTTACGATGCTTATAGAAGATTTATTCAGATGTTTGGTAATGTTGTTATGGGTATAGATAAAAATGAATTTGAAAAAATACTTGAAAACAAAAAAAAGGAAAAAGGAGTTAATTATGATTCAGATCTTGATGCAAATGATTTAAAAGAGATAGTTGGAAAATTTAAAGAAATTTATAAAGAAAAAACAGGAGAAGAATTTCCACAGGACCCAATGACTCAATTGAAAAGGGCCATAAATGCTGTTTTTGAATCTTGGAATAATCCAAGAGCAATAACTTACAGAAAATTAAATAAAATTCCAGATGACCTTGGAACTGCAGTAAATATTGTTACTATGGTTTTTGGAAATATGGGGAATGATTCAGGAACAGGAGTTGGTTTTACAAGAAATCCTTCAACAGGAGAAAAAGAACTTTATGGAGAATATTTAATAAATGCTCAAGGAGAAGATGTTGTTGCAGGAATAAGAACTCCAAAACCAATTAATGAACTTCAAAAAGAAATGCCAGAAGTATATCAACAGTTAAAAGAAATTGCTGAAAAACTTGAAAAACATTACAGGGATGTTCAGGATTTTGAATTTACTATTGAAAGAGGAAAACTCTATATGCTTCAAACAAGAACTGGAAAAAGAACTGCTTTGGCAGCAGTTAAAATAGCGGTTGATATGGTTAAAGAAGGATTAATTACAAAAGAAGAAGCAATAATAAGAATTGATCCATCCCAAATTGACCAGTTACTCCATCCAATAATTGATCCGAAAGTAAATGTTGAACCTATTGCAAAAGGACTTCCTGCTTCACCAGGTGCTGCAAGTGGGAAAATTGTATTTACAGCAGATAAGGCAGAAGAACTTGGGAAAAACGAACCAGTAATACTTGTAAGAGAAGAAACAAGTCCTGATGATATACATGGAATGGCAACAGCAAAAGGAATTTTAACAAGCAGAGGTGGAATGACCAGTCACGCCGCAGTTGTTGCAAGAGGAATGGGAAAGCCATGTGTTGTAGGTTGTGGGGAAATACATATAGATGAAGAAAAAGGTGTTATGAGAATAAAAGATATAGAATTAAAAGAAGAAGAATGGATTACAATAGATGGAGGAACTGGAAATGTAATAATTGGGCAGGTCCCCACAATAGAAGCAGGTATAACAGGAGAATTTAAAACCTTAATGGAATGGGTGGATGAATTTAGGAAACTTGGAGTTAGGGCAAATGCAGATATTCCAAGGGATGCAAAAAAGGCAAGAGAATTTGGAGCAGAAGGGATTGGCCTTTGTAGAACGGAACATATGTTCTTTGCACCAGATAGATTACCTTA
>CAZCUO010000102.1:0-8274 GCA_964502135.1 uncultured bacterium | reverse complement strand
GGGGCAAGATGAAAATTGAAAAGTGTGTGGTTATTGGTCTTGATGCACCTATAGTTAAAAGTATTAAAAAATATGTTGAAAAAGGTTTAATGCCAAATACAAAAAAGTTGATTGAAGAAAAATCAATGGCTTCCGAAGTTTGAAAACCATACGAAGATTTGTAATTTTGAAAAATTTGTGTTTTAATATAAAATTAAAAAGGAGAAAAATTATGAGAGAAGAATATCCAAGGCCTGATTTTAAAAGGAAGGATTGGATAAATTTAAATGGGGAGTGGGAATTTGAAATAGATGCATCAAATACAGGAATTGAAAAAGGTTATTATAATTCTACAAAAAAATTTAAAGAAAGAATAATTGTTCCATTTTGTCCTGAGAGCAAATTATCAGGTATAGAAAATAAAGATTTTATGGTATCTGTTTGGTATAAAAGAAAAATTGAAATCCCTGAAAATTGGAAAGGGAAAAGAATATTTTTGAATTTTGGAGCAGTTGATTTTTTAACCAAAGTATGGATAAATGGTAAATATGTTGGGGGTCATATAGGTGGTTATACTCCTTTTAAATTTGATATTACTGATTTTCTTGAAAGAGAAAATATAATTGTTGTAAATGCATATGATGATAATAGAACCTTTTTACAGCCATGTGGAAAACAATCAACAAAATATAATTCATATGGAACTTATTATTCAAGAGTAACAGGAATATGGCAAACAGTTTATCTTGAAAATACAGGTAAAAATTATATTGAAAATTTTAAAATATATCCAAATTTTGATAATGGCGATGTCTTATTTCTATTAAATATTGAAGGAGAAGGAAAAGTTAAAATTGAAATATATGAAGAAGATAAAAAAATTGATGAAAAAACAAGTTATGGAAAAGGTATCACATTTTTAAATTTTAATATAAAAAATTTTATTCCTTGGTCAATTGAAAATCCATTTCTTTACAAAGTTAAATTTTATTTATATTCAAATGGAAAAATTGAAGATGAAGTTGAATCATATTTTGGTTTTAGAAAGATTGAAATAAATGGTAAAAAAATTCTTTTAAATGGTAAATCAATTTTTATGAGAATGGTTCTTGACCAAGGGTATTATCCAGATGGAATTTATACAGCACCAAACCAACAAGCAATAATAAATGATATTAAAATAGCAAAGGATATGGGATTTAATGGAGCACGACTTCATCAAAAAATTTTTGAACCATTATTTTTATATTGGGCAGATAAACTTGGTTATATTGTATGGGGAGAGTATCCAAACTGGGGAATAAAAAATAGAATAAGTTCTGAGGCATTTGGAAGTTTAATAAAAGAATGGATAGATGTAATAGAGAGGGATTTTAATCATCCTTCAATAATTGGTTGGTGTCCTTTAAATGAAACTCATCCCGATCAGGATAATGAACTTGTTAGAAATTTATATAAAATTACAAAAAAGATTGATAAAACAAGACCTGTAATTGATACTTCTGGCTATGTTCATGTAGAAACAGATATTTATGACTGCCATAATTATAAGCAAAATCCAGAAGAATTTAAAAATGACTTTGAAGAGTTTAAAAGTAAGGATAAAGTTTGGCAAAATTTTCCTGACTATGATGCACCTTATAAAGGACAGCCATACTGGGTAAGTGAATATGGAGGAATATGGTGGGATGAAGAAGGTATAAAAGATGGATGGGGATATGGAGAAAGGCCAAAGACAAAAGAAGAATTTATTGAAAGATATAAAAAATTGACAGAAGTATTATTGAACCATCCAAAAATCTGTGGTTTTTGTTATACTCAATTATATGATATTGAACAGGAAGTTAATGGTCTTTATACATATTCCAGAAAACCAAAATTTAAACCTGAAATAATAAAAAAAATAAATACTCAAAAAGCAGAAATAGAAAAATAGAAATTTATATCTTGCTCTCTACCTTAACCCACTTTTTCTCTATTATTGATTTTTCAACTGCTTCAAGAACTTCCTGGCATTTAACTCCATCATAGAAATTTGGACTTGGATTTTCTCCTTTACTTATTGAATTTATTATATCTGCTACCATATTAACAAAACTTTCTCCATATCCAATAATATGACCTGCTGGCCACCAGTTTTTAGCATATGGATGAGAAACATCAGTTGTAATTATTGTTCTAAATCCAGCAATTCCTTCTTTTTCATCATCTCTATTATAAAATTCTAATTCATTTAATCTTTCAAGATTAAATACTATACTTCCTTTACTCCCATTTATTTCAAATCTTTGATAATTTTTTCTTCCAGGAGCAAATCTTGTTGCTTCAAATGAACCAATTGCTCCATTTTTAAATTTTACAAGAAAAATTGTAGCATCATCAACATCAACTATCCCTTTTTCCTCAACTTTTTCCTTAAATTCTCCAAGTCCTGTTTCAAGTTCTTCCTTTTCTTTCAAAATGGGTCTTTCTTTTATAAATGTTTCACTTATCCCAATTACCTCATCAAATTCACCAACAAGATATCTTGCCATATCTATTAAATGAGCATTTAAATCACCATGTGCACCACTTCCAGCAATACTTTTTTGAAGTCTCCAAACAAGTGGAAAATCAGGATCCACTATCCAATCTTGTAAATAAACTGCTCTCATATGATAAATCTTACCAATTTTCCCTTCTTCAATAAGTTTTTTTGCCAAAGATGTTGCAGGTAATTTCCTGTAATTAAAACATATTGCATGTTTAACTTTATATTTTTCAACTGTTTCAAGCATTTGGTAGGCATCTTTAAGTGTTGAGGCAAGCGGTTTTTCACAAAAGACAATTTTCCCATTTTTTGCTGCTTCAATTGCTATTTCTTTATGAGCATTTGGTGGAGTTGTTATATCAATTAAATCTATATCTTTTCTTTCAACAACCTTTTTCCAATCAGTTTCATATTCTTCCCATCCAAATTTTTCCTTTGCTTGGCTTACTGCTTTTTCAGTTCTTCCACAAATGACTTTCATAACAGGTTTTACAGGTAGGTCAAAAAACAAAGATACATTTTTATATGCAAATGAATGTGCTTTTCCCATAAATTTATAACCAATAAGAGCAACATTAATTTCTTTCATCACACCCCCTTTTTTATTTTTGTTTCATTAATCCTGCCTTTTCTCTCACTTTTTTCTCTATCTCATCAAATAAACTTCTATTTTTCTTTAAGTTTTCAATTATATTATCAATTCCCTGACCAAGGGTTTTGCCTTCGTAATTATAATAACTACCTTTTTTCTCAATAACTCCATAATTTATTGCTGCTTCAATTAATGAAGACTCTTTACAAACACCTTGTCCATAATAAATATCAAGTTCTGTTTCCTTAAATGGAGGAGCAACTTTATTTTTTACAACTTTAACTTTAATTCTATTTCCAACTATATCATTTCCCTTCTTTATAGTATCAATTCTTCTTACTTCAAGCCGAACAGATGCATAAAATTTTAAAGCACGGCCACCTGGAGTTGTTTCTGGATTACCAAAAAATACACCAATCTTTTCTCTTACTTGATTTATAAAAATTGCTGCTGTTTTTGATTTACTAATGTATCCAGTGAGTTTTCTTAATGCTTGAGACATAAGTCGTGCTTGAAGTCCCATAACACTATCTCCCATTTCTCCTTCAAGTTCTGCTCTCGGAACAAGTGCTGCTACTGAATCAATAACAACAACATCAATTGCATTACTTCTTATAAGGGCCTCTGCAATTTCAAGTGCTTGTTCTCCTGTATCAGGTTGGCTTACAAGTAAATCTTCAATATTTACTCCAAGGGCTTTTGCATAATTTGGGTCAAGTGCATGTTCAGCATCTATAAAAGCGGCAGTTCCTCCCTGTTTTTGTGCTTGAGCAAGAACTTCAAGAGCAAGAGTTGTTTTCCCACTTGATTCCTGACCAAAAATTTCAGTTATCCTTCCCCTTGGTATTCCTCCTACTCCGAGTGCTATATCAAGTGAAATTGCTCCTGTTGGAATAACTTCAACATCCATTAACTTTTTTTCCCCAAGTTTCATTATAGCACCTTTACCAAATTCTTTTTCAATTTGGGATATTGCCATTTCAAGTGCTTTTTCTTTATCCATTTTTTTACCTCCACCTTTTGAATTATATTACTTTTTTAATTCTTAAAAGTCAATTTCTTTCCCACCTCTGATTTCTTTCCCACCTCTGATTTCTTTCCCACCTCTGAGGTGGGAAGTGGAAATCATTGTCCCAGTTTGAATTTTGTAATCACTTTATAAATTGGACCTTCAGGCATTAATTTACTTTCATATAAATTAAAATTCACGATTTTAAATTTCCCAAAAGAAAAACTATTATATTTTTCCAAAATTTCTCTTATTAAATTTAAATTTGGAATACTTTTGAATCTTGCAATTGTTATATGAGAAACAAATTCTCTTTCTCTTTCAAATCCAAATTCTTCCATTGCTTCTTCTATTTTATTATTAAGTTTTTTCAGATATCCATTATCTTCAGTACCAACCCATAAAACCCTTAATCTTTTTTCAGACGGAAATACACCAATCCCCTTTATTTCAACATTAGCACTATTAAAATTTTTAGCACAAATTTCAAGTTTTTCTTTTATTTTTTCTATTTTTTCTTCTTCAATTTCTCCAAGGAATTTTAAAGTTATGTGTAAATTCTCAACTTTTACTGGTTTTGCTTCTTTTATTTTTTTAAGTTTTTCTATTAATTCTTTTAAATTTTCCTTTATCTCTATTGGTAAATCAATTCCTATAAAAGTTCTCATTTTTTAAGCCATGGCATCATTTCTCTCATTTTCTTGCCAACTTTTTCTATTAAATGTTCCTCTGCTTGTCTTCTTAAAGCATTAAATACAGGACGCCCAACTCTATTTTCAAGTATCCATTCTCTTGCAAATTCTCCTGTCTGTATCTCTTTTAATATTTTTTTCATCTCCTCCCTTACACTCTCATTTATAACCCTTGGCCCTCTTGTCATATCACCATATTCTGCAGTATCACTTATGACCTGCCTCATTCCTTGAATACCTCTTTCTATAATTAAATCTACAATAAGTTTAAGTTCATGACATGTTTCATAATAGGCAACCTCTGGCTGATATCCTGCTTCAACAAGAATTTCAAATGCTGCCTTAATTAAAGAAGTAACTCCTCCACAAAGAATTACTTGTTCTCCAAATAAATCTGTCTCTGTTTCTTCTTTAAATGTTGTTTCAACTACTCCACATCTTGTTCCACCAAGTCCTTTGGCATAAGCAAGTCCTACATTTAATGTATCTCCACTTGGGTCTTGATAAACTGCAACAAGACATGGGACTCCTTGCCCTTTTGTAAATTGGTCTCTTACAAGGTCTCCAGGTCCTTTTGGTGCAACCATAAAGACATTTATATCGGGTGGTGGAACAATCTGGCTAAAGTGGATAGAAAAACCATGTGCAAAACCTATATATTTACCTTTTTTTAAATTTGGAGCAATTTGAGTTTGATAAACATATGGTTGAACATTATCCTGAACAAGAATCATTATAACATCTGCTTCTTTTGTCAACTGGTCTGCTGAAATCGGTTCAAAACCATCTTTTTTTGCTTTATCATAATTTTTTGTTCCTTCAAGTTCACTAACGATAACATTCAAACCACTATCTCTTAGATTTAAAGAATGGGCTCTTCCCTGACTTCCATAACCAATTATTCCAACAACTTTATCTTTTAAAAATTTTAAATCAGCATCATTATCATAATAAATTTTTGCCATATTTGCCTCCTTTTTATTTAAATTCTCTTGGAATTGCTATTCTTCCAGTCCTTATAACTTCTTTAATACCAAATCCTTTAAGCAAATCAAGCATAGCCCTTATTTTAGAGTTACTTCCTGAAATTTCAATAGTTAATGTCTTTTTACCAACATCAACAATTTTGGCTCTAAAAATATTTACAAGTTGCATTACTTCTTGTCTTTCATTAAAATTTGCAGTATTAACCTTTATAAGGGCAAGTTCTCTTTCAATGTATTCTTCTTTTGTTAAATCTTGAACTTTTATAACATCTATTAATTTATTTAACTGTTTATAAATCTGCTCTAATATTTTTTCATCTCCTCTAACAACAATCGTCATCCTTGAAACAGTTGGGTCTTCCGTTTCTGCTACACATAAACTATCAATATTGTAACCTCTGGCTGAAAAAAGGCCAGCAATTCTCGCAAGAACTCCAAATTTATTTTCAACTGTTACTGAAATTATATGGGCTTTCTGATTTTCATTATTATTTTTTCCCATATTACCTCCATTTATGCAAGTCCATCAAGTATTTCTTTTAATGAAGCACCTGCAGGAACCATTGGAAATACATTTTCTTCAGGAGTAATTCTACAATCAACAAAAACAACTTTTTCCTTATCTTCAATAACAGCGGGTAAAATTTTATCAAATTCCTCTTTTGTTCTTACACAATATCCAACTGCTCCATAACTTTCAGCAAGTTTAACAAAATCGGGTTGTGCTCCTTCAAGACAGGTAAAAGCATATCTTTGATTATAAAAAAGTTGCTGCCATTGCCTTACCATTCCAAGATAACAGTTATTTAATATAAAAACTTTAACCGCTATTTTATTATAAACAGCAGTTGCAAGTTCTTGAATATTCATTTGTATACTTCCATCACCCGCAATATCTATAACAATTTTATCTGGATTTGCAACTTTAGCACCAATTGAAGCAGGAAAACCAAATCCCATGGTTCCAAGTCCACCAGAAGTAATTAATGTTCTTGGCTTTTTAAATTTATAATATTGGGCTGTCCACATCTGATTTTGGCCTACTTCTGTGCATATTATTGCATCGCCTTTTGTATATTCAGAAATTTTCTCAATTATATATTGTGGTTTTAATCCATTCATTTCATATTTTAATGGATACATTTTTTTCCATTCAATTACTTTTTTTCTCCATTCATCTATATCTAATCTTTTTGCCATTTCATTTAATTTTTTCAAAACATGTTTTGCATCTCCAACTATGGGAATGTCAACAGGGACATTTTTACTTATTGCTGACGGGTCTATATCAATATGAATAATTTTAGCATTTGGCGCAAACTCATCAATTTTTCCAGTAACTCTATCATCAAATCTACAACCAACTGAAATTAGAAGATCACATTCACTTACAGCATAATTTCCATATTTTGTTCCATGCATTCCAATCATACCTAAAGACAGTTCTGCTTCCACATCAAGAGCACCAAGCCCAAGAAGTGTAAAAACGAAAGGTATTTCTGTTAATTCAACAAATTTTTTCAATTCATCACTTGCATTTGAAATTATCACTCCACCACCACATATCAAAATAGGTCTTTTTGAACTTTCTATTAATTCCCATGCTTTTTTAATTTGTAATGGATGGCCTTCATATTTTGGTTTATAACTTCTTAATTCTATCTTCTCAGGCCAATAAAATTCTCCTTCTTTTCTTTGAACATCAACTGGAAAATCAATTAAAACAGGTCCAGGCCTGCCTGTTTTAGCAATATAAAATGCTTCTCTTACAATTCTTGGTATTTCTGATACATCCTTTATTAAATAATTATGCTTTGTTATTGGTCTTGTTATTCCAGTTGTATCAACCTCCTGAAACGCATCATTTCCAATTAGATGAGTTGCAACCTGTCCTGTAATTGCGACAATTGGAACTGAATCCATATATGCAGTTGCAATACCAGTGACAAGATTTGTTGCTCCTGGCCCACTTGTAGCAAGACAAACTCCAACTTTTCCAGAAGAACGAGCAAATCCATCAGCAGCGTGAGCAGCACCTTGTTCATGCCTTGTCAAAATAAATTTTATTTCACTATCATATAAAACATCACATAAAGGTAAAACTGCTCCACCAGGAATACCAAATATAACTTCAACTCCTTCTCTTTTTAAACATTCAACAAAAATTTGTGCACCTTTCATTTTATCCTCTTGACTTCACACTAATTTTATAAAACTTTTTTTGTTCTGTCAAAATTTTCTTATAGTTCCAAAAATAGAATGTCCCAGTATAAAAGTTAAAATGTTACCATTTTAATTCTTCTATAAATTTTTTATTATGCCAAACTCTTATTTTTTCTCTGGATGAATATATAATTTTACCTTCTTCCAACAAGATTATTTCTATAAAAAAATTTCCCCTTTTCCCACCTCGTAGGTGGGCTGGGGAGATTGTTGATAGAAATCTTTAATAAAACTTGATTTGAAAAAAATTTCCATTTAGCGGA
>CAZCUO010000101.1:0-16413 GCA_964502135.1 uncultured bacterium | reverse complement strand
GATGTAAAAAATATCTCATCTGGACTTGCATCAATGAGACGAGCTACATTTTCCCTTGCTTTTTCTATAACTTTTCTATTTTCCCTTGCAATTTTATATATTGAACTGGGATTACCAAATTTCTCAAAAAAATATGGCTCCATTTCCTTTAAAACCATTATATCTGTTGGTGTTGTCGCATTATAATCCATGTATATCATTTTCTCCCTTAAATTGTAGTTACTATTGCTTTTGTTGGACATCCTTTAATACATAATCCACATGCAATACATTTTTCTGGCTCAAATTTTACTTCATAATTTTCACTCATATATAAAGCACCTGTTGGACAAAGCCCGATACAAACAGAACAATCAGTGCATTTTTCTTTTACCATCTTTATATCACTTTCAATTGGTTGAATACTCACTCCTTTATTTTTAACCTCTTCTATTGCCTTATTTAAATTTTCTTCTTTGCCTTTTAATTCAATTACAAGTGTTCCCTCTTCTTCTGGTGAAACAAATGCTTTTAAAATATTAAATTCAAGGTCATATTTTTTTACAATTGTTGAAATAATTGGTTTGTCTACCAAAATAGGTGGAAAATGCATAACAAATTTCTTTTCCATTTTTATACCTCCTTCATCGGTTTAAATTTATATCCACTTTCAGGTCCTGGGAAATAAAAAATTGGTTCAGTTAATAAAAATTCACCTTTCTTTATCCAATCTTTTAAAATTTCTGCTATCTCTTTTGCTTTTTTATAACTTGATAATGAACCAGTTGGAACATCTTTACCCATCACTTTTATTTTCCCGCTTTTTAGTTGTTTATAATTTACATAATCAATAACTTTTCCTGTTGAATTTGGGTAGTCATAACTATAATCAACAACTGGTGCATAAATTTCTTCATCAGGAATACTTACCCATTCAAGAATTTTTTCATTCAATATAGGAATGGGAATGCCAATCCCAACTATTAAACTTGTACCATAACCTGTTAAACTTGCTCCCTTTAAAAATTCACTTTTCATCTGTTTAAGGTCACCTATTAAAGCCAAAGTTGCTCCACCTGCCATAGGTATTCCTTTTTCACTTCTTTTTACATTTGGATTATATTGAGTTCCCCACCATGCTACATATCCAATTCCACCACCAAGAAAAATCCGTGTTCCAAATCCAATTGTTTTTAAATATGGGTCTTTTAATAGTGGAGATAGTTGACCTGCTGAACAATAATTTGCATTTCCAACTCTTGGCTTTAAAATTCCCATATATGTATAAATTGTTTTATCTGATAAATTCACTGCAACATTATAATTCTGATAACAATTTCTTGGGTCAAATAATATTGCTTCATTTATATCATTTATTGTAATTTTTGTTTTTAAATATTTTTTGGGATAGCAGTCAGTTCCATAAGCAAATATTTCAAGTTCAATCTCTTTTCCACTTACAAGATCCTCAATCACATGTCCTCCTCCATATTTAAATTCTCCTGGATATTCCGAATTTCTTGGGTCATTTTCAGGTAAAGAAGTGGCACCAAGATAAACATCAACTGCAGCAAGCCCAGCATAAGCAACTACTCCATTTAAATATACTTTTCCTCCACCAATTTTTATCTTTTCTTTTGAATGACCAAAATTTAAAAAAACACCAGATGAACACATTGGACCAAAAGTTCCAGTTGTAACTACATCTACTTCTTCTGCAAGTTTTTTGGAATTTGCACTTTTCTTTAATTCAATAATTTCATCAGCAGTTAAAACAACTGCTTCTCCTTTTTTAATCCTTTCATTTATTTCTTTTATTGTTTTCATCTATTTCCTCCTTTAAGTCCATTTATTATTATTTCGCTTGCTTTTTTTCCTGATAATAACATTCCACCAAAAATTGCTCCCATCCTTGGAGAACCAAAAAATGCATTTGCAGCCATACCACATACAATAAGTCCTGGATAAACTTCTTTTGTATTTTCAATTATTTCTTTTTCACCTTTCTCTGCCCACATTGATTTTTCTCCAATTACCTTTATTCCACCAACTTTTTTCTCAACAATTCTGCATACTTCACAATCATGACCTGTCGCATCTACAACATATTTTGAAATAATTGCAAGTGGGTCAACATGTAATTTTGCTATTTCAACACTTGTCCAATTTATAACAACTCCATTTATTCTATTTTCTCTTATTACAACATCCTCAACACTTATAAGATTAAATATTTTTACTCCATTTCTTATTGTTCTATAAGTTATTCCTGAAATTGTCTCTATTGCATCAAGTATATAATAATTTCCCTTATATTTTTTTGCCTTGATTTTGAACTCTTTCACTATATCAATTGCTTCTTCTTGAACAACTATTTTATTAAACATCATCCCTCCTCCTGGCATTCCTCCACCAACTTTTAAATTTTTTTCAAAAATAACTGTTTTAATTCCATTTTTAGAAAGAAAATATCCACAAATAAGACCACTTGGGCCAGCACCAGCAATAACAACATCTACTTCTGTATTCTTTAAAAAATCATTCAAATAACTTTTAATAATTCCTTCTGTAATAATTTTTTCCATTTTTACTCCTTTTAAAAAACACTTAAATATCTTTCTCCTGTATCGGGAAAAATAACAACTATTATTTTACCACTATTTTCTTTTCTTTTACCAACTTCTATTGCAGCAAAACAAGCAGCACCTGAAGAAATACCACATAAAATACCTTCTTCTCTAACTAATCTTTTTGCTGTTTCTATTGCATCTTCATCTTTTACCCTTATTATCTCATCAATTATCTTTAAATTCAAAACTTCTGGAATAAAGCCAGCACCAATTCCCTGAATTTTATGTCTTCCTGGACTTCCTCCTGAAAGAATAGGTGAATTTTCCGGTTCAACTGCAACAATTTTAATATCTTTTTTTCTTGATTTTAATACCTCTCCTACTCCAGTTATTGTTCCTCCTGTTCCAACTCCTGAAACAAAAATATCAATTTTACCTTCTGTATCATTCCATATCTCTTCAGCAGTTGTTTTCCTATGTATTTGGGGATTTGCTGGATTTTTAAACTGGTCAGGCATAAATGAATTTTTATATTCCTTTAATAGTTCTTCGGCTTTTTTAACAGCACCTATCATTCCTTCTTCAGCAGGTGTTAAAACAATTTCAGCACCAAATAAAGATAATAATTTCCTTCTTTCTATACTCATACTTTCAGGCATAGTCAAAATTAATTTATATCCTCTTTGAGCACAGACAAAAGCAAGACCAATTCCTGTATTTCCACTTGTTGGTTCAATTATTACTGTATTTTTATTTATAAGTCCTTTTTTTTCAGCATCTTCTATCATACTTACAGCAATTCTATCCTTAACAGAACCACACGGATTAAAAGATTCAAGTTTTGCAATTATTGTTGCTTCTATCCCTTCTGTAATTTTATTAAGTTTTACAAGTGGTGTATTTCCTATTAATTCTGTTATATTTTCTGCTATTTTCATTTTCCCTCCTAAATTTGATAATCAATTATTTCCTTTTTCTTTTCTCTATTTAAAATCAAAACATCTGAAAGTTTTATTGAACTTAAATATTCTACTATTTTTTCTTTCATACCTTTCCATATTTCTCTTGCAGGACAGATTTTTGATAAACTACATATCTTTTCATTTCCCACACAAACCACAGGAGATAGATTCCCTTCAAGAGCAACAATTATATCAATTATTTTTATTTCTTCGGGATTTTTAGCAAGAATAAACCCACCTTTTGCACCAGGTATACTTTCAATAAATCCTGCTTTTTTTAATTGTAGCATAATATGTTCAAGGTATTTTTCGGAGATATTCTGTCTTTTTGCAATCTCTTCAACTTTTATGGGTGTCCCTTTATAATTTTCTGCAAGTTCAATTATAGCCCTTAATCCATACCTTGTCTTTGTTGACACCCTCATTTTTTCTCCTTTTCTTTTTTATCTTCCATATAATTTTTATAATAACTTTCACCTACACATTTTTCAGCATACTTACACCATTCTATACAACTTGGCACTATATCTTTAAACACATATTTTTTACATTTTGGACATTTTCTTCTTATCTCATCTGAAAAAAACTCTACTTCATATCCACAATTTTTACATTTAACAATTTCTATTTTTAACTTTCTTGTATCTTGGCCTGGACATTTCATAACCAAACCTCCTCAATTATTTCACCCTTTATACTTATTACAACTCTTTTAATTGGAACCTTTCTTTTTGCTTTTTTTGCTCCTTCTTCAACTATTTTAACAAGTCCCATACAACAAGGAACTTCCATTATAACAACTGTGATTGTATTTATTTCTCCTTCATCTATTATCTGACTAATTTTTTCTATATATCTATCAATTCCTTGGTCAAGTTTTGGACATGCTATAATTAAACTTTTTCCTTTTAAAAAATCAAAATGGAAATTACCATAAGCGTAGGCAGTGCAATCAGCAGCAACAATTAAATCTGTTTTTTTAAAATATGGAGCATTTGGATTAACAAGATGTAGTTGAATAGGCCATTGTCTTAATTGAGATTTTATTTCTGTTTTTTCTGCTTCCTCTACCACTTCTTCTCTTCTATCAACAATTTTCATACCAGGACAACATGGAACTTCAAAAATTTCAGATAAATCAATCTCAATATTTTTTTCTTTCAAAACTTCAAGCGCTTGTTTTAAATATTCTTTTTCTCCATGCTCATGTAGATGTTTTAAATGTGCTTTAATTGTATTTGGTCCTTTTTGGATTATATTTTCCATTGTCTTTTTTTCATCATAGGGTTGGGCTTCTCTTTCAACAATTTTTATTGCACCTACTGGACAACTTCCAATGCAAGCACCAAGTCCATCACAAAACAGGTCACTTATAAGTCGTGCTTTCCCATCAATTATTTGTATTGCACCTTCTGGACAATTTGGAATACAATTACCACAACCATTACATTTTTCCTCATCAATCTCAATTATTTTTCTTTTCATTTAACCTCCTAGTATTTCTTTAATATCACTTTCAGGTTCTTTTATTAATTTCAAATTAAACTCACTTACCAAAACTTTCAGTATCTCTTCATTTATCCAAGGAGGTAAAATTGGACCTATCCTTATATCTTTTATTCCAAGATAAAGTAAACTCCATAAAATTGCCACTGCCTTTTGTTCCATCCACATTAAAATATAAGAGACAGGTAAATCATTAATATCACTAACATTGAATATTTCTTTTAAAGAAGTTATTATATCTATTCCTACTATTGCATCATTACATTGACCTATATCAATCAATCTTGGAATTCCATCAATATCTCCAAGTTGTAAATCATTAAATCTAAATTTACCACAGGCAAGTGTTATAACAATTGTATCTTTTGGTAAAATCTCAACAAATTTTCTATAATAATTATTTTTTTCAACTGGACTATCACATCCACCAACAACAAAAATCCTCCTTATCCTTCCTTCTTCAACCAGCTCTTTAATTTTATCCTTATATAGTAGAATTGAATTTAACGAAAAACCCGTATTTAAAACTACATCTCCTTCTTTATCGGAAAGTTCTGGCAATGTCTTTGCTTTTTCTATAACTTCTGAAAAATCATACTCAGAAATATGTTTTACCCCAGGAAGAGAAACAACACCAACAGTAAAAATTCTATCCTTATATTCTTCTTTTGGAATTAAAATACAATTAGAACTTGCAACAATAACTGCAGGAATTTCTGAAAAAAGTGTCTTTTGGTCATACCATGCTTTACCAATATTTCCAACAAGATTTTCATATTTATTTAAACCTGGATATCCATGAGCTGGTAAAAGTTCAGAATGTGTGTAAACATTAATATTTTTCTCCTTTGTCTGTTTCAAAATCTCTTCAAGAACTTTTAAACTATGTCCTGTAACTATAATCCCTTTTCCTCTTTTTGTTCCTGTAAAAACTTCTGTTGGTTCTGGTTCTCCATAAGTTTCAATATGTGCTTTTTTCAATAATCTCATTGTTTCAATATTTATTTTGCCAACATCAAGTCCAAGTTTTAAAAATCTTTCAGTATCAAAATTAACATTTGTAAGAGTTGAATAAATTGTTTCAATTAAAAATTTCTCAAGATTTTTATCTCTGTATCCAAGTTCATTTGCATGATAAAGGTAAGCACTTATCCCTTTAATTCCAAAAATTAAATTGTCTTGTAATCTTGCCAAAGTTGGACTTTTACCACAAACTCCATAATTTATACATCCTTTCCCTAAACTTGCCTGACTGCACTGATAACAAAACATTTTAAAATCACTCATTTTCCCTCCTTTTTATGATAAATATAATCATTTTAGTAATAATTATACCCATAAAAAAAATTTTTGTCAAGAGGAAGTTAAAAAGAGTAAAATTCTATTGGATTTAAAGAATCAAATTTAAAACCATTTTCAACAAGAAATTTTCTTATATCAAGACATATATGACACTTATTTATATATCCATCTTTCCTTTTATACCCTTCACTTTCAGCCCATAATAAAAACTGGTAAATATCTGTAAATAATAGTTCAAGAATTTTATCTTTTTTAATGTCTCCATTGATAATATTTTCAAATTTTCCAATTGTTATTCCAGAACAGAAACTTGTGAGATAATTTCCATATAGGTCAATATGGATATGATAAGGATTTAAAAAATCAAAAATGCAGTTTTGTCCTTTGAATTTTTCAGGCGAAAATTTTAAAAAGAAATTATCAAGTGTAAATAAACATTTTCCTTTTGGAACAATATAATTTCCAAGAAATCTTAAAAATTCATTCCTTCCGACAATTCTCAGTGCATCATCAAATTTTAAAGTCCCTTTTATCCCTTTTTCCTTCAAAATTTTATATCCATTAAATGTGTAAAAAGTAACATTTTCTTTCCCAAATATTTCAATTGATTTTTCCATCGCAATTTCAAAATTTTCAATAGGAACCTTATCAACATAAAAAATTGAATAACTTAACATTATTGAAGAAAGACCTGCTTCTTTCAATTTTTGCAATTTTTCTACTGCAATTTCATAATTTTTTGCCCAAAAGCAGTTTGTCTCAACAAAAAATGGAATATCTTTTTTCTTGCATATTTTTACACATTCTAAAAGTAAAGGGAAATTCATAAATGGTTCTCCACCTGTTAAATGAAGTGAATTAAATTTTGATATTTTACTCAATAAATCTACATATTTCTCAAAATCTTTAATTTTAATCCAGCCAGTCCAATTCCCTCTACAATTATAAAGACAGTGTATACAGGACAAATTACATTGATATGATAAAATTATTCCTCCTGAATATGGTAATGGTATTTTCATTTTTGTCCCTTTTTGTAATATTTTACTCTAAATTTTGAAAATGATATAATTTAAAATTGGGATAAAATTAGGAGGAAAAATGGATTTAAAGGAAAAGGTTGAAAATGCGATAAAAGATGTAAGAGAATTTTTGCAGGCAGAAGGTGGTGACTGTGAAATAGTTGATGCAAAGGATGGAATTGTAAAAGTAAAATTATTAGGTACATGTCGTGGATGTCCATTTTCTCAAATTACTTTAAAAATGAGAATAGAGTCAATAATTAAAGAGAGAGTTCCTGAAGTTAAAGAAGTGGTTGAAGTTGAATAAAAGATAAAAAATATTAAAGAATGTATAAGAAATTTATAAAAGTATGGATCTTTGGGAAAAGGTTATTCTCTTTAAAATACTTCTTTAATATGCTTCCAATAAACTCTCTGATAAAATTAATTAAAAAATGAAAAATCTGAGGTATAAAATATAATATGAAGTTAAGGTTTTAAAGGGGGGGAGAATGATAAACGCATCAGAATTAAAAAATGGGCAGATTATAAAAAGAGAAAATAAATTATATAAAGTTTTAGAGGTTGAAACAAAAGCAAGAACAGCACAATTTTCAAGTTATACACATCTTAAACTTCAGGATTTAAAAACAGGTCATGTTTATGATATAAGAGTAGACCCAGATGAAAAAATAGAGGTTTTAGAGATAGAAGAAGTTGAGATGGAATACAGTTATTCAGATAATGAAAATTTATATTTTATACATCCTGAAACATTTGAAATGATTGAATTACCTTTACATACAATTGGTGATTTTAAAAATTTCATTAAAGAAGGAGTAAAATTAAAAGTTCAAATTTTTGAAGGAAATCCAATAAGTGTTGTTATACCTGAATATGTAGATTTAAAAGTGGTTACAACTGGTGAAGGAATAAGAGGAGATACAGATAGCACATGGAAAAGTGCAGTCCTTGAAAATGGAATGGAAATTCTTGTTCCTCAATTTATAAAAGAAGGTGATATTGTAAGAGTATCTACAAAAACGAAAGAGTATATTGAAAGAGTTCATAAGTGAATTGATTTTTTGAAAAAGTGTGGGTATAATTATAAAATAAATATTAGTGGGCAGGTGGCCGAGTGGACAATGGCAGCAGACTGTAAATCTGCCGGCTTTATGCCTTCGGAGGTTCGAATCCTTCCCTGCCCACCTATAATTTAATATCGGAGATGCGGGGTTGGTTTAATGGTAAAACATCAGCCTTCCAAGCTGAGGATACGGGTTCGATTCCCGTACCCCGCTATCCAAAGGAAAAAAAATGAGAGTTGAAATAAATAAAAAAAATGAAATTGATGTTGAAATGGTTTTTGAAATAAACAAGGAAGAAATTGAAGAAGAGAAAAGGAAGGTAATAAGCGAAATAAAGAAAGATGTGGAAATTGAAGGTTTTAGAAAGGGCAAGGCTCCAGAAAATATAATTGAAAAGAAATTTCAGAATTTAATAAAAGAAAATATATTTAAAAATCTTGTTTCAAAAAGTTATATTGAAACAATAAAAAAAGAAAACTTCATCCCCATAATAGAACCAGAAATTTATGATGTTGAATTTACAGATGACAAACTTTCATTTAAAATTGGAGTTGAACTGAAACCAAATGTTGAAATAAAGAAATATAAAGGCATACTTATAAAAAAAGTTGAACCTAAAAAAGTAGAGGAAAAAGATGTTGAGAATGCATTAAGGGAATTGGAAAAAAGGCCTGAATTTTCTGCTTCTATAATAGATCTTGAAAAAAGAAATATGTGGAAAAAAAGAATAAGGGAAGAACTTGAAGCAAAAGAAAAAGAAAAAGCACAACTTGAAGAAGAAAATCAATTGTGGGAAGAACTTTTTAAAAATACAAAAATTACATTACCTGAAAAACTTATTAATAAAAGAGCATCTAAATATACAGAATATCAGTTAAAAAGAATGGATTTAAAAGGTAAAACAAAAGAAGAAATAGAAAATTATGCAAATGAAATTTTTAAAATTGTTAAACCATATGCTGAAAAGGAAGTCAAAAAATATTTTATTCTTGATAAAATAGCGGAAATTGAAAATATAGAAGTGGATGAAAAAGAAATAGATGAAAGAATAGAAATGTATAGCAGAAATTTGGGAAGACCATTTGATGAGGTTAAAAAAGAACTTTTGAAAAATGGAGAGATTGAAAATATAAGAGACGAAATAAGAATTGACAAAGCGTATAAAATTGTTAAAGAAAATATTAATTATATTGAAAGGATTGTTCTACCAGGGCAGGAGAAATAAATATGAAAGAGCAATTAATACCATATGTAATAGAAACGACTGAAAGAGGTGAAAGAGCATATGATATTTATTCTCGTTTATTAAAAGACAGAATTATTTTTCTTGGCTCTCCTATCACAGACCAAGTTTCAAATATTATAATTGCTGAACTATTATTTTTACAGAACGAAGACCCTAAAAAAGATATTCATCTATATTTAAATACTCCTGGTGGTTCAATAACAGCAGGTTTAGCAATTTATGATACTATGCAATATGTTTCATGTGATGTATGCACATATTGTATAGGTCAGGCAGCAAGTATGGGAGCAGTTTTACTTGCGGGAGGAACAAAAGGAAAAAGATTTTTACTTCCACACAGTAGAGTTTTAATACATCAACCATGGGGAGGAGTTGAAGGAAGTGTTATAGATGTAAGTATTCATACAAAAGAAATGATTAGATTAAGACAGATAATAAATGAAATTCTGTCATTTCACACAGGCCAACCTATAAAAAAAATAGAGAAAGATACAGAAAGAGATTATTTTATGAGTTCTCAAGAAGCAATTGAATATGGACTTGCTGATAAAATAATAGAACCTACTAAACTTAAAAAATAAAAATGGCTTTATTAAAAAAACTTGAAAATAAAATTAGAAAAAAGAATGCCCCTGCTTTACCATTAAGAGACCTTATAATTTTCCCAAATATGGTTGTACCTCTTTTTGTTGGAAGAACAAAATCATTAAATGCTGTTGAAGAAGCAATTTCAAATGATGGAAATCTTATCATTGTTTTTCAAAAAGACCCAAATATTGAAGACCCTCAATATCAAGACATATATTCCACAGGAGTCCTTGCAAAAATAATTCAGAGTTTGAGAGAAACAACAGGTGTAATGAAAATACTTGTTGAAGTTATTGAGAGAGTTAAAATTAATGAATTTTTAACTTATAAAAATTATTTTGCAGTGAATTTTGATTTCATTAAAGTAGAACACCAGATAGATACTGAAACAGAAGCATTAACAAGAGTTTTACTTGATTTATTACAGAAATATCTTAACTTAAACTTATCAGTTCCAAAAGAATTATATACTACAATTTCAACAATGGATAATCCTTCAAAGATATGTGATGCAATTGCTGGATATTTACCATTAAAACTTAAAGATAAAGGAGTTATACTTGAAACAATACCTTTAAAAGAAAGATTGCAAAAACTTATAGAAATCTTAAATAGAGAGATTGAAATACTTGAAGTTCAGAAAAAAATTCAAGATAAAGTTGTCAAAAAAATTGAAGATACACAGAGACAATATATATTAACTGAGCAACTTAAACAAATACAGAGAGAACTTGGTAAGGAAGAGGAAACTCCAGAAATTGCTGAATTAAAAGAAAAAATAAAAAAAGCAAATATGCCTAAAAATGTTGAAGAAAAAGCATTGGAAGAATTAAATCGTTTGAGTAAAATGATGCCCCTTTCACCTGAAGCCACTGTGTCAAGAACATATATTGAATGGTTAGTAAGTTTACCATGGAGTATATCAACAGAAGATAATTTTGACATAAAGCATGCCAAAAAGATTCTTGATGAAGACCATTATGGACTTGAAAAGGTCAAAGAAAGAATTTTAGAGTACCTTGCAGTCAGAAAAAGAACTGATTCATTGAGAGGACCAATTCTCTGTTTTGTTGGTCCACCTGGAGTTGGTAAAACTTCGCTTGGAAAATCAATAGCACGTGCTTTAGGTAGAAAATTTGTAAGAATTTCTCTTGGAGGAATTAGAGATGAAGCAGAAATTAGGGGGCATAGGAGAACTTATATTGGTGCTTTGCCTGGAAGGATTATACAATCAATAAGAAAAGCAGGTGTTAACAATCCTGTTTTTTTACTTGATGAAATTGATAAACTTGGTAAAGATTTTAGGGGAGATCCGGCAAGTGCATTACTTGAAGTTCTTGACCCTGAACAAAATAAAAATTTTTCAGATCATTACCTTGAGGTTGAATTTGACTTATCAAAAGTTTTATTTATAACAACTGCAAATACAGAATATACAATCCCTCCTCCACTTTTAGATAGAATGGAAGTTATCTCATTGCCTGGATACACAATATGGGAGAAAAAGGAAATTGCGAGAAATTATCTTCTTCCAAGACAGATGAAAGAACATGGTTTGAATGAAAATAATTTGAAAATCTCTGATGAGACAATTTTTAAGATAATAAAAAATTATACAAGGGAAGCAGGTGTGAGAAATCTGGAAAGAGAGATAGCAAATATATGTAGAAAAGTAACAAAAGAAATTGTTGAAACAGGGAAAGAAGGACCGTATTTTATAACAGTGAAAAATTTAGAGAAATATCTTGGAGTTGAAAAATATACTTCGCTTGAAATAGAAAAAGAAAATAAAATTGGAGTTGCAACAGGTATGGCATGGACTGAATATGGAGGCGAAATTATATTTACTGAAGTATTAACAATGAAAGGTAAAGGAGATTTAATATTAACAGGTCAACTTGGAGATGTTATGAAAGAATCTGCGCGTGCTGCTTTAAGTTATGTTAGAGCCCATAGTGAAGAACTTGGAATCAATCCAGATTTTTATAGAGAAATAGATATTCATATACATGTTCCAGAAGGAGCAATTCCAAAAGATGGACCTTCAGCAGGAGTTACAATCGTCACTGCTTTAGTTTCCTGCTTAACAAAAAGACCTGTTGATGCAAATGTTGCAATGACAGGAGAAATTACATTACAAGGTAAAGTTTTAAAAATAGGTGGACTTAAAGCAAAATTACTTGCTGCTCATAGAGCAGGGATTAAAAAAGTAATAATTCCTAAAGAAAATGATAAAGACCTTGTTGAAATACCCAAAAAAGTAAAAGAATCCCTCCAGATAATTGAAGTTGAAGATATAAAAGAAGTTTTAAAACATGCACTTATTTAAGAGGAGGAAAATGTGAAAAAGCATAAATTATTTACTCCCGGACCAACAAGTATTCCAGAAGAAGTCCTGCTTGAAATGGCAAAACCTATTATGCATCATAGGACAGAAGAATTTTTAAACATAGCAAAAGAAGTTTTTGAAGGTTTAAAATATCTATTTCAAACAAAAAATGATGTTTTAATAATTGCATCTTCAGGAACAGGAGCAATGGAAGCAAGTATTGTTAATCTCTTTTCAAAAGGAGAAAAAATAATAGTGATAAATGGTGGAAAATTTGGAGAAAGATTTGTTGAAATTGGAAAAACTTATGGACTTAATGTTATTGAAGTTAAACTTGAATGGGGAAAATCAATAGAAAAGAAAGAAATAGAAGAAATAATTGAAAAAAATAAAGATGCAAAAGGACTATTTGTAAATTTATGTGAAACCTCAACAGCAACACATTTTGATGTAAAAGGGTTTGGAGAAATTGTTTCAAAATATGATGATATGATTCTTGTTGTTGATGCTATAAGTTGTCTTGGAGCAATTCCCTGTTATATGGATGAATGGAGGATAGATTGTCTAATTACTGGTTCTCAAAAAGCATTTATGTTGCCTCCTGGACTTGCATTTATATCTCTAAGTGAAAAAGCATGGAATAAAACAAAAAATTCAGACCTTCCTAAATATTACTTTGATTTAAAAAAGTATAAAAAAGCACTTGAAAAATTTGACTTTCCATTTACAATACCTGTATCTTTAATAGTTGGTTTAAAAAAATCAATTGAAATTATAAAAAAATATACTCTTGAAAAAATTTGGGAAGAACATAAAAAAAGGGCAGAAGCAACAAGAAAGGCAATTATTTCAATGGGTCTTTCTCTCCTATCTACCTCCCCTTCTGACGCTTTAACCGCGATTTTATTGCCTGATGGAATAGATGGAGACCAACTAATAAAATTTATAAGGAAAAATTATGGTATTTCAATTGCAGGGGGACAGGATAAACTTAAAGGGAAAATTGTAAGGATTTCACATCTTGGATGGCAAGATGAGTTTGATGTAATAACTGCAATTGTTGCTCTGGGAATTGGGCTTGAAAAATTTGGATATAAGGTAGATATAGGGAAAGGAATAGAGAAAGCCAAAGAAATTCTTTTCTCATAAATGTTTAAAAATTTTGTCAAAAATAACCAGAGTAGAGAATATTATGGTTATATTGAAGGATGGGTAAGTATTATTGGTAATATTTTTCTTTTCGTAGTTAAATTTGCATCAGGAATTATTTTAAAAAGTATTTCTCTAATTGCCGAAGGTTTCCATTCACTTTCAGATGTTTTGACTTCTTTGGTAGTTATAATTAGTTTTAAATTAAGTAAAAAACCACCTGATGAGAAACATCCATTTGGCCATGGAAGAATTGAAAAAATAGCAACTTTAATTATTGCTTTTTTATTAATTTTTGCAAGTATTGATTTAGCAAAGATTTCAATTTTAAGAATCATATACCCTAAAATAGTAAATCCTAATATTTTTGTAATCTTCTTTATGTTTTTTTCATTTTTCTTTAAAGAATGGATGACAAAATTTTCCTTCTTTCTTAGTAAAAAAATAAATTCAAAAATCCTTATCGCAGATGGTTGGCATCATAGATTGGATGGAATTGCTTCATTAATTGTAGGCATTGGTCTTATTTTTATGAAAATAGGCATTTACTTTTTAGATGGAATCCTTGGAATAATTATTGTTTGTTTTATTTTATGGATCTCTTTTGATTTAATCAGAAAAACATCAAGTTCTTTAATAGGAGAAGCACCTGATAAAGAAATTATTAAGGATATAGATGAAGTTATATCTTTAACCCCCGAAATTATAAACTTTCATGATTTAAGGGTCCATGATTATGGAAATAGAAAAATAATATCTCTACATATAGAAGTTGAAAAAAATTTATCTTTAAAACAAGCACATGATATTGCTATTTTTCTACAGAATAAATTAAAAGAAAAAATTGATAATTCTGAAATTATTGTTCATGTAGACCCTTCTGGAGAAAAAGAGGATTAAAAAGGCCCGTTCCGGCGTAGAGATTTTCCCTTTGAGACCCGTATTTTAAGGTGGGTGCCTCCCCGGATGGTTTTGACTTTTCGCCTTCAGGCGAACATGTCAGCCCCATCCGGCCTTGGCTCCCAATTATAGGTCGTTGGCTCAAGGGTTTCTAATCTCCGCGACCGGAACAGGCACATATATATTTTACCTTTTTTTAATTAAAAAGTAAAATTTTTTTATGATATATTACACAAAAAATTCAAAAGAAACGATAAACCTTGGGAAAAAAATTGCAAAATATTTAAAATTAGGAGATATTATTGGTTTTGTAGGAGAACTTGGAAGTGGTAAAACAACTATGATAAAAGGAATTGTTAGACATTTTTCAAGTTCAGATGCTTATAGCCCGTCTTTTGTTATAGTTAACGAATATCCAGGTAAAATACCTGTTTATCACTTTGATCTTTATAGAATTGAAAATTTTAATGAACTTATGGATATCGGTTGGAATGATTATTTAGGAAAAGGAATTCTTCTAATTGAGTGGGCGGAAAAAATTAAAAAAAATTTGCCAAAAAATACAATTTGGGTAAAAATAAATATTATTGGAGAAAATAAAAGAAAAATTGAAATTAAAAATTTTAGAGGAGGCAAAAATGACAAGCAGGGAAAGAATACTAAGAGTTTTAAATCATCAAATTCCAGATAGGGTTCCAATACATGATAGTCCATGGGCTGCTACTGTAAGAAGATGGTATAAGGAAGGACTTCCAGAAGATACAACACCTGCTGAATATTTTGGATATGAATTTGAATTTTTTGGTGCTGATACAAGTCCAAGGTTTCCCGTTAAAGTTATAGAAAAAAATGAAGAATACATTATTACTACAACACCATATGGAGGTAAGAGAAAAAATCATAGAGATTATTCAACAACTCCTGAAATAATTGACTGGCCTATAAAAACAAAGGATGATTGGAAAGAAATTAAAAAATTACTAATGCCTGATTTTACACGGGTTGACTGGGCAACTGGATTGGCAAGAAATAAAACTGCTTATGAAAATGGCAAGTTTTGTGTTTTTTCAGGTGGTTATGGTTATGATATTTTACAGAATTATATGAAATCAGAACAACTTTTAATAACAATGGTTGAAGACCCTGGCTGGATTAAAGAAATGATTATGACACTCGCTGAACTTACACTTGTTATGGCTGATTTAATGATTAGAAATGGATTTAAATTTGATGGTGCTTTTTTATATAATGATATGGGATATAAAAATGGACTATTATTTTCACCAGATACATATATGAAAACACATTATGAGGCAGATAAAATTGTTTATGAATATTTTCATTCAAAAGGAATGAAAGTATTTTTGCATAGTTGTGGAAATGTAAAAGAGTTAATTCCTATTTTAATTGAAGTTGGTCTTGATTGTCTTCAACCTCTTGAAGTTAAAGCAGGGATGGACTTAATTGAATTGAAAGAAAAATATGGTGATAAACTATCTTTTATGGGTGGAATAGATGTAAGATTAATGGCAGACCCAGACCCAACAAAAATTGAAGAAGAAATAAGAAAGAAATTTGAGGTTGCAAAGAAAAATGGAGGGTATATTTATCATTCAGACCATTCTGTCCCCAAAGATGTAAGTTTCCAACAATATTGTTATGTAATTGAACTTGTTAAGAAATATGGTGTATATCCAGAATATGAAGAAATTGAAAAACAGGAAAGAGAAAAAATTGTTATTAGAGAGGAAAAACCACAAGTTATTGAAAGAAAAAAAGGAATTTTTGGTAAA
>CAZCUO010000100.1:0-5486 GCA_964502135.1 uncultured bacterium | reverse complement strand
TAAATTCCCTTACAAATTATAAGGTCAAGGTCTGTTTCAGGATTTGTCTGTGAATTTGCATCAATAAATATAAAGTGTATTTTTCTTTCCCCCCATATTCCGGCCAAGGGGCCTGTTGTTTCTTATTTTGTTAAATCTTCTCTTTAAAATCTCCATAAAAATAATTATCTCCATAATTTTTTATTTCACCTACTCCTCTTAATAGAAAACTTATTGTTGTTGCCCTTCCTCTATAAATTCCCTTACAAACTATAAGGTCAAGGTCTGTTTCTGGATTTGTTTGTGAATTTGCATCAATAAAATATAAAGTGTATTTTCCTTTCCCTCCATATTCAGGCAAAGTGACTGTTGTTTCATATTTTGTTAAATCATTCTCTGTAAGCCCTTTATTTGCAATTAAATCACTATACCATTTAGGAAGAGAAAAAGATACTGGATTAATAAAATTTGAACCTATCCATGATGCTCTTGTCCAATCAGAACCAGAATTGTTTTCTTGATATCCATAATAATTTAAATTATACAAAATTTTTTGAAGACCATTTTCTGCTATTTCAAGGGCTATCAATTTATCCTTATAATAATTTGCTCTTCTTATTGCCATTGTTGCAGAAAGGACTACAGCAAGTATAAGAGAGGAAAATAAAATTATCATTACAATTACTGCTATTAAGGCAAGCCCTTTTCTTTTCATATTTATCCTTTTCCTCTTTAATTTTACCTTAATTTTTTTTGGAAGTAAATTTTTTTCCATATTTTTTAAAGAAGTGAAAATAAAAAGGCCGGTACTCCCGTACCGGCCCGCTGCGATGCTACCAGCATTAAGCAAGAGAGAGGGCAAGGCAATATAATTATACCTTAATTTTAAATAAATTCAAATTTTTTCTTTTAAATTTGACATTTCTATTGCTGAGAGTGCTGCCTGCCAACCTTTATTTCCTGCTTTTGTCCCTGCTCTCTCAATTGCCTGGTCGGTATTGTCTGCTGTTATAATTCCAAAAGTTACTGGAATTTTCCCCAAATAGTTTGCCTGTGATATTGCCCTTGTTATTTGAGATGCAACATATTCAAAGTGTGGAGTATCTCCCCTTATTATTGCTCCAAGACAAATAATTGCATCATATTTACCAGTTTCAGTTAATTTCCCAACTACATAAACCATTTCAACTGCTCCTGGAACCCATATAATCTCAATATTTTCTTCATTTGCATTATGTCTTTTCAAACAATCAATTGCTCCATCAAGTAATCTTTTTGATATAAATTCATTAAATCTGCTTACAATTATTCCAAATTTTTTATTTTTTGCATCAAGATAACCTTCAATTATTTTCATTTTTACCTCCATTTTATTTTTCTAAACTTTTCTTACTTCTTGTTATTTGATATTCTAATTCTGGTTTTCTTTTTTCAATTATTGAAAGAAAAATTTCAACATCCTCATCAACTTCATAAGGAGAAGAAAAGCCAATTGTAATCATATCTATATCCCTTATAGTATTTACAACAAAATTAAGACCAACAAAAGGAGTTATTCTTCCACCAGCAAATGGTTTTATTATCATTACTGGCTTTTTTGCTTCATTTATAATTTTATAAATCCATTCAACCTCTATATTACACAAAAATCCAATAGGGTTATAAATTTGTATATATGTTTCAACATCAATTCCTGTAGAATCAGCATAAATAATTGTTTCAGGTAAATGTGTTGAAAGGCCTGGTATCATACCATTTTCTCTTATTTTTTTAAGCCATATCTCAATGCCTTTTAAATTTTTTTCTCTTTTATTTACATAAGTATCTGTTACAGAAGTATGAGGCATACATATTTTGGCTCCTTTTTCTTTTGCCCATTCAACTTCTTCAATTTTCCATGGAGTGCATATATAAATTAAATCTTTACCCATTTTTTCTTTTGCCTTTTCAATACAATTTACAAGAAATTCACTTGGAGGACCCATTACAGCATTAATTCCATTTTTTATACATGTACATAATATTTCTACAACTCTTTTTTCATCCATTATTTCTTTTATCATTCTATCTTTTGAATTGGTTTGATGGGAATATCCTAAAATCCAGTTTGTCCCACATAAAATTCTTGATAATTTTAATCCACCAACTTCTGTTATAGGCATTCTATTCATTTTTATCCTCAATTTCTATTAGATGCCCCAATTTTTCTTTTTTTGTTTTTAAATAATTTTCAGTATAAGTATCTGGCTCTATCTCTATTGGAACTCTATCAACAATTTCAATTCCATATCCCTCAAGTCCAATTATTTTTCTTGGATTATTTGTTAAAAGTCTTATTCTTGAAAGACCAAGGTCAGAAAGTATCTGTGCTCCAATTCCATAATCTCTTAAATCAGGTGGGAAACCAAGTTTAATATTTGCTTCAACTGTGTCAAGTTTTTCTTCATCTTGCAGTTTGTATGCTTTAATCTTATTTACAAGTCCTATTCCTCTTCCCTCCTGCGGTAAATATACAAGAACCCCTCTACCTTCCTTTTCTATCATCTGCAATGCCTTATGTAATTGCTTACCACAATCACATCTTTTTGAATGGAATATATCACCTGTTATACATTGGGAATGAACTCTTACAAGGATACTATCTTTCTCATCTTTAAGTTTTAAATCACCTTTTACAAGTGCGATATGATAATTATTTTCAATTTTATCTCTATATAGAATTAACTTAAAATCTCCAAACTCGGTTGGTAAAAATGTCTCAACAACTTTTTCAACAAGTTTTTCCCTTTTTCTTCTATATTCAATAAGGTCTTTTATAGTTATTATTTTAAGATTATGTTTTTTTGCAAATTCAACTAAATCAGGTAATCTTGCCATACTACCATCATCTTTCATAATCTCACATATAACTCCTGATGGATAAAGACCTGCAATTCTTGCAAGGTCAACTGCTGCTTCTGTATGGCCTGCTCTTTGAAGAACTCCTCCTTCCTTTGCTTTTATTGGAAATATATGACCTGGTTTTGCAAAATCAGATGGTTTTGAATTTTTATCTATTAAAAGTTTAATTGTGAATGCTCTATCATAAGCAGATATCCCAGTTGTTACTCCAAAAGCAGCATCTACACTAACTGTAAAGTCAGTCCCATGTAAAGCAGTATTATCTGGAATCATTGGGGGAAGTTGCAATTGATTTATTCTTTCAGGTAAAAGTGCAACACATATTAAACCACGTGCCTCTTTTGCCATAAAATTTATAATTTCAGGGGTTATTTTTTCAGAAGCGACAACAACATCTCCCTCATTTTCTCTATTCTCATCATCTACTACTATTAATGGGATACCCTTTTTAACATCTTCTATTGCCTCTTCTATTGAACTAAAAATTTTTTCTTCCATTTTAATTTATTTTACCCTAAAAATTTACAAAAACTATTATATCATATGTTTAAATTTTGTTTTAGGCAAGTCAAGTATTTACAGATAAAAGATTGAGTGATATAATAACTTACAATTTTTAAAAAGGTTAAAAATGCATGAGTTTTCAGTTGTTGATAATCTTTTAAAAATAATTGAAAAAATTTGTCAGGAAAATAAAGCAAAAAAGGTTTTAAAAATAAATTTAAAAATAAATCCTTATAGTTGCCTTGATGAAGATAATTTAAATTTTATTTTTTCTTCAATTGTTAAAGACAATCCAGTTTATAAAGATGCAAAAATTAAAATAAAAAGAACTCTTTCTCCAACTGAAAGGGAATATATAATTGAGGATATAGAAATTGAAGTTTAAAAATGATTAAGATATTGAGGATAGAAGAAAATTTATTAAGTGAAAATGAAAAGATAGCAAACGAAGTAAGAAATATTTTAAAAAAGAAAAAAATTTTATCACTTAATATAATGGGCGCTCCTGGAAGTGGTAAAACAACATTTATAGAAAAAACAATAGAAATTTTAAAAGGTGATTTCAGATTTGGAGTTATTGAAGGAGATATAGAAGGAAAATATGATTCTGAAAAACTTGAAAAATTTAATATCCCAATAATTCAAATAAATACAGGTGGTGCATGTCATCTTGAAGCAAATATGGTAAAAAATGGAATTTTAAATTTACCTCTTGAAGATATAGATATTTTAATTGTTGAGAATATTGGAAATCTTATATGTCCTGCTGAATTTGACATTGGAATTGAAAAAAATATAATTGTCTCTTCAATAACAGAAGGCCAGGATAAAGTTGAAAAATATCCTCTTATGTTTAAAATTTCACATATATGTATTCTTAACAAAATTGACTTACTTCCCTATATTGATTTTGATATTAAAAAGTTTGAAAAAGATTTAAAAAAAATATCTCCTCAAATAAATTTCATAAAACTTTCATCAAAAACTGGTGAAAATTTCAATCAATGGATAGAGTTATTAAGAAAATCAATGAAGGAAAAAAGGTTTTAATAATTGGAATAGGAAATAGATTGAAAAGTGATGATGGGGTTGGTAGTATTATTGCAGAAAAATTGAAAGAGAAAATTAAAAAAGAAAATTTATTTATAATTGACGCTGAAAATAAACCTGAAAATTATATAGGCAAAATAAAAAAAATTTCTCCTGATTTACTTTTAATTATAGATGCAGTTAATTTTGATTCGTATCCAGGTGATTTTAGAATTTTTAAGATAGATGAGATAGTGGATACAACTATTTCAACTCATAATTTTTCTATTTCATTATTAAAAAAATTTATAAAAGTCAGAGAAATTTATCTTCTTGGCATTCAACCAGAAAATATATCTTTGGGAGAAAATTTAAGCGATAAAGTAAAAAAAGCGGTTAAAAGAATTATTGAAAAGTTGAAAACATAGGCCGTAAAAACCTTATCAATCAACAATCCCACCAGCCCACCTCCGAGGTGGGAAAAAGGGTGGAGATTTTGAGGTGGGAAAAAGGGTGGAGATTTTAAGGATTTTTTCTGTATTACTTTCTACCTTAAACTGGTCTGAGATTTCATATCCACATACCCACATTATTCTTCCATTATTTTCAAAAATTAAAATCTCATCTCTTTTCTTTTCTGGTATTTTTTTGTCTATCATAAATCTTGAAAGTTTCTTTTCTTTTTTAAATCCAAGCGGTATAAACCTATCTCCTTTTTTTCTATTTCTCACAATTATATCCCCATTTATTTTAGACCAATCAAAATAACCTGTAAATTTATCCTTATTTTCAAAAATTTTTTCAGAAAAATTAATAAATTCTGCAAATATCTTTATCCCATTATGAATTTCTGTTATTCCAGGAACTTCAATCTTATAAAGAAATTGTTTTTTTTCTTCTTTATATCCTTTCAAAAATTTTTCAAGTTTTTCTTTCTCTATTTCTCCTTCCTTTTCAATAAATCTTAAAACTTTTTCAATTATACTGTAATTTACATAATCAATATTTTTTACTTTTTTGTAAATATATCCTGCAATTCTTCTTTTTATATTTTCAGGTATTTTTTTAAATTT
>CAZCUO010000099.1:0-2535 GCA_964502135.1 uncultured bacterium | reverse complement strand
TTATATGAAATAAAAAGACCTGTGATTATAAAAAATATGATTATAAATATAGAGAAAATCATTATTTTATTGAGTTTATAAAAAAACTGAGAAATTATCGCTGAAGGGATTGTTAGAAGTGAAATTACAAGAATTATTCCTACAATTCTTAAAAGTAAAACAATTGTCAAGGATACAAGAAATAAAAGGAAAAGATAGAAAAAATCAACATTTAAACCACGAACTTTTGAAAACTCTTCATCAAATGAAATTGCAAGAAATTCCTTATAAAAAATAAAAACAGAAATAAGTATAATAAAATCAAGAAAAATCATAAGTTTTATATCAGTAGATGTTATTGTTAGAATACTTCCAAATAAATATGAGAGTAAATCAGGAGCATATTTTTTTGAAAGAGAAATAAATAAAATACCAATTGACATCCCAAATGCCCATAAAACTCCTATAATTGTATCTTCCTTTTCTTTTGCCTTTAAACTTGCTGTTCCAATTAATAAAGAAGAAAATATACCAAATAAAAGTGCTCCAATTAAAGGATTAAAGTTTAAAAAATATCCAATACCTATACCACCAAAACATGCATGAGATATTCCTCCAGTAATAAAAACAATTCTTTTTGAAACAATATAAGTTCCTATAATTCCACATGCTATACTTGCAAGAATGCCTCCAATAATTGCATTTCTAAAAAATTCAAGTTTTAAAATTTCAATCATGTTGTTTTAAAACTCTGTGTGGTAAACCATGAGCAATAATATCCACAGGACATCCATATACAGCACTTAAATCTTCAAGTCGTATTTCTTTTGAATCATGATAATAAATTTTTCTATTTAAACATGCAATTTTATCAACATATGCAGAAATTATTCCTATATCATGTGAAACAAGTAATATTGTTAATTTTTCTTTTAATTTTTTAAGTAACTCATAAAACTCTTTTTCTCTTGGACTATCAACATTTGCCATCGGTTCATCAAGAAGTAAAATCTTTGGTTGACTTGCAAGTGCTCTTGCAACAAAAACTCTTTGTCTTTCTCCACCTGAAAGTTCTCCAATTTTTTTATTCTTATATTTTTCCATTTCAACATATTTTAATGAAATTTCAGCAACCTCCATATCCTCTTTTGAAAGTTTCTTAAAATATTTATCCTTTCCCAATCTACCCATTAATACTACTTCCCAAACAGTTATTGGAAATTTCATATCAAAAAATACATATTGAGGAACATAGCCAATATAATTTCTTGCATTTTCAGGTGTTTCTCCCATTATCTTAATCTCTCCTTTATATGGTTTTATTATTCCAAGGATTGTTTTTAAAAGGGTAGTTTTGCCTCCTCCATTTGGTCCAATAATCCCAAGAAAATCATTCTCTTTAACAGTTAAATTTATATCTTCAAGAACATCAAAATCCCTATATCTTACATAAACATTTTTTATTTCAATAACAATATTTTCACTCACACATTGCCTCCTTTAATTTTTTTATCGTCTCAATTATATCTTTTGAAAGAGGGTCAATAGAAACCACTTTACCTTTTATCTCTTTTGCTATAATATTTGCTGTTTTAGGGCTGAACTGTGGCTCTGTGATTACAATTTTTATTTTATTTTCTTTTGCTGTTTTTATTATTCTTTCTATATCCTTCGGACCTGGTTCTGCATGACCAAGTTGAATTGGGATTTGAATTAGGCCATAATCTTGTGCAAAATATCCAAATGCTGGGTGAAATACAATAAATTTCTTTCCTTTTTTATCCTTCAATTTCTCTGTAATTTCTTTATCAAGTTGTTCCAAATTTTTAATAAATTTTTCAAAATTTTCTCTGTAAAATTTCTCATTATTTTTATCAACTCCACAAAGTCCTTCAAGTATATTTTTTGTAATAATTTTTAAATTTTTTAATGAAATCCATATATGAGGGTCTTCTTTTAAAATTTTAATTCCTCTTGAAGTATCACAAATTTTCATATTTTTATTTAATTTTGAAATTTTTGAGAGATAAAGAGATTCAAATTCTATATTTGAGCCGACTTTAAAATAGATAAGGGATTTACTTACTTCTTTTAATTGCAGTGGTTTTGGTTCATAAGTATGTGGCTCTGCTCCTGGTGGAACTAAAACTATAACATTCACCTTTTCTTTCCCTATATCTTCAATAATTCCTGCATAAGGTAAAATTGTAGTTGAAACATTGATTTTTTCTTGTGAATAAATTAAAAAACATAAAAAAGAGAGAATAATAAAAATCTTTTTCATTTCATCCTCCCTTTGCAATCATTACATATTCCTGTTAAAAAAAGTTCATGCTCTTTTATATCAAAACCTGTCTTTTTTTCAATTTCTTCTTTTAAATTGTCAAAATCACATATATTAAAGTCAGAAACTTTGTTACAATAAATACATCTTATATGGTGATGATGAATTTTTTGTGCCTTGCATATTCCATAATAGGTCATATCTTTACCTTTAAATTTTGTAAGAATTCCTATATTGCTTAAATATTCAAGGTTTCTGTATACTGTCGGAAA
>CAZCUO010000098.1:0-26003 GCA_964502135.1 uncultured bacterium | reverse complement strand
CCGCTCTTCCGATCTAAATTTATAAAAATTTAAATTTAAAAAATATTTCAATTACAAAAAAAGAAGGGAATTTGACAATTTTTTTGAAAGCAGAAAAAGGGAAAATTGCATATAATCAGCAGAATAATCAAATTGTTTTTTTACTTGAAAATGGAAATATTTTAACTTCAATTGATAATACAATAAATACTATTAATTTTAAAAACTACATGTTTACAATAAATTTACCTCAAAATTTCCAATGGCCTACTATTCAACCAAAAATTTCAGAAATAAGTATTGTGGAACTTATAAAAATTAGAGATATTGAATCATCAATTGAACTCCATAAAAGAGTTATATTTTCTATCACTTCTTTAATTTTTTTAATTCTTGGTTATTGTATTGGGTGCAATTTGAAACATAAAAATAGAATTTTATATATAGGTCTTGGAGGATTGATAAGTATAATATTTTTTGAACTTCTTATTATTGGGGAATTAATTGCGAGGAAATTTGAAAACTCAATTTTTATCTATTTACCTTTTGTAGTTTTTATGATTGTTATTAAAAGAATGTGGAAATGAAAAAGAAATTTTTTTACATATTTTTAAACTTTTTTAGATTTTTTATACTTATTTCAATTTTATTTGTTTTATTTTTTCTAATTGCTCAAATTATTGATGGTCTTGCTGATTATATTAAACATCATAAGATATTCATTTTTAAAAACTATTTATATAATTGTCCTCTCCTATTTGTTCAAGTTTCACCAGTCATAACAATGCTTTCAACAATGTTGATAGTTTCAGAAATGATAAAAAATAATGAATTAAAAATTATGTTGATTTCAGGAATTAAACCACTTTATATTTTTTCCATTTTTTTAATCTGTGGTATTTTCTCTTCAATTGTTTCCTTTTCGGTTAAAAATTTCCTATCTCCTCATTTGATAAAAAAAATAAACTTTCCAATGCCTAAAATTTCAATTTCTTTTTCATCTTCAAATTATTTTTTTTATTCTGAAAAAATTATAGGAAATATTTTTTTAAATGTTGAATTTACAGAATATCTCTCTGAAGGTGGAATTATAACAATAAAAGCAAAAAGAGCAGAAAATTATAGAGAGAATGATTGGATTTTTAAGGAAGGGTGCTTATGGAAATTTGACAGAGAAAAAAATCTTATTAAGGAAGAAAAATTTCTTATAAAAAATTTAAATATTCCTTTAACATCTGAAATACTTCTAATTTCAAATATAGATGTTGAAAAATTCTCATTTTTCCAACTATATAAAATTATAAAAAAAATGGGAAATTTGAAATTAAAACCAGTAAGTTTAATAACTTATCTTAATGAAAAAATTTCATATCCTCTACTTAATTTTTTTATGATTTTTGTAATATATCCAATTTTTAAAAAAAGAGAGAAAATTTCAATACTTTATGTTTTTTCTTTTTCCTTTCTTTTTTCTCTTTTTGCTTATAGTATTTATATTTTCTTCTTTTCACTTTCAAAAAATGGTAAATTTCCACCAATTTTGGGGTCTTGGATTATCCATATTGGAATTATGATTTATTTTTTTATTAACCAGAAAGAGAAAATTTGAATAAAATTTAAAAATTTTGTAATATATTAAGAAATTAAAATGAAAGAAAATCTTTTACTGGAGATAGGTGTTGAAGATTTACCAGTAAGTTTTTGTGACTGTATTGATAATTTTCTATTAGAATTCAAAAAAGTTTTAGCAGAGGAGAGAATTGAGTTTTCGGATTTGAAAATTTTTTATACACCAAGAAGAATTATATTTTTTTTAAAAGAAGTTCCCCCTTATCAAAAAGAAAAAATGATTGAAATTTTTGGCCCTCCTTTGGATATATGTATTGATGAAAAAAATAAATGGACACTTGTTGCACAAAAATTTGCTGAAACTCATAAAGTTAAACTTAATCAGTTAAAAATATTGGAGAAAAAAGGGAAGAAATATGTTGGTATTGTTAAAATAGAAAAAGGAAGCACCATAACAAAAATTTTTAACAATATTGTAAATAAAGTTTTAGAAAAAGTTGAAATTCCAAAAGGGATGATATGGGATGAGAAAAAATTTAAATTTTTTAGACCAATTAGGTATATTTTAGCAATTTATGGTGAAAAAATAATAAATGTACAAATAGGGAATGTTAAAAGTAAAAACTTTACTTATGGGCATAGAATTCTTTCTGATAAGAAAATAAAGGTTAAAAATATAAAGGATTACTTTGATAAAATTCTTAAAAATTTTGTTATATTTGACCAAGATGTTAGGAAAAGGATGATTGAAGAAGAAATAAAAAAGATTATAAATGAAAAATATGCCTATGATAATTATTTAATAGAAAAAATAGTTCCACTTATAGAATATCCTATCTGTGGTTTATGTAACCTTCCGGAAAAATATAAGGAATTGCCTAAGGAAATTATTTTTTCAATTGTTTCAAATGTTAAAGGCATTCCTTTAGTAGATAAAAATGGTGAAATCGCTCCTTTTTTCATTGTTATATGTGACGGCGTTTTTAATGAAAAAGTAAAAGAGAATTATCAAAAAGTTGTTGAAAGTAAAATAGATGATACCTTTTTCTTTATGAATTATGATTTAAATAGAAAAACATTTATTGAATATTTAAATGACTTGAAAAACATTGTTTATCATCCTACTTTTGGGACAATTTATGATAGAGTTGAAAGAATAAGAAATATCTGTAATTTTTTATGTAGCCAGTTAAATTTAGAAAAAGTAGTAATTGATAGGATAAATACAATTGTTTCTTTATGCAAAAATGATATTGCAACAACACTTGGAACAGAATTTCCATCTTTACAAGGAACAATAGGAAAAATTTACTCTGAAAAAAATGGCTATGATAAAATAATATCAAATTCAATTGAACAACATTACTGGCCAAGATTTACAGGTGATAAAAAGCCAGAATTTATTGAGGCATCTATTGTATCAATTGCTGATAGAATTGAAACAATATGCAGTTTTATAAGTGATGGAATTGAAATTAAGGGAGATCAGGATCCATTTGGAATAAAAAGAATAACAACAGGTATGATTGAGATAATTTGGGATAAAAGATTGGAATTTTCAATATCAAAAACAATTGAAAAAACGCTGGAACTATTGAACAGAAATATACCCAATATTAAGAATTTAATTTTAGATTTTATATTTCAGAGGGCAGAAAACTTATTAGCATTAGAAAATATCCCACCTGGATTAAGAAAATCTGTTTTTTCTATTGAAAAAGATAACCTTTTAGATATAAGAAGAAAAATTGATGCAATAAAAAATGTTATTATTGAGGGGAAAGGTGAGGAAGTGCTTATTCCATTTATAAGGGTTGCAAATATGTTAAAGGAAGCGAATAGAAGAGAGTTAAAATATGGAGAGTTTAATGAAGAATTATTAAAAGAGGATACAGAGAAGAAATTATACCAGTTTTTAATTGAAAATAAAGAGAAGATGGAAAAATACTATAATGAAAAGAAATATAATGAATTTCTTGAAGAAATGAGGAGATGGAAAGAGCCAGTTGATAAATTTTTTGATGATGTTTTTGTTATGGTTGAGGATGAAAAAATAAGAAATAATCGTCTTTCTCTTTTAAAGATGATAAACGATATTTTTATTAAATTTGCAGATTTTTCATATATTCCTTTAAAAGAGGTGGAAAATGTTAAAAGAGTTTGATCCTGAAATTTATTATGCTTTAAAAAAAGAAATAGAAAGACAAAAAAATACCATAAATTTAATACCTTCAGAAAATATTGTTAGCAAAAATGTTTTAAAAGTTGTTGGCTCAATTTTTACAAATAAATATGCAGAAGGATATCCAGGAAAAAGATATTATGGCGGGTGTAAATATGTTGATATAGTTGAAAAGATCGCTATTGAGAGAGCATGTAAACTTTTTAATTCAGAACATGCAAATGTTCAAGCACATTCAGGAAGTCAAGCAAATATGGCTGTATATTTTTCTGTATTAAAGCCAGGGGATAAAATTCTTGCAATGGATATATCTTCTGGAGGTCATTTAACACATGGAGTAAAGGTAAATTTTTCAGGTATGTTTTATGAAACCTATTTCTACTCAGTAAATAAAGAAACAGGTCTTATTGACTATGAAAATGTTAGGGAAATTGCGTTGAGAGAAAAACCCAAAATGATTGTTTGTGGAAGTTCATCATATTCAAGAATAATAGATTTTAAAAAATTTAGTGAAATCGCAAAAGAACTCGGTGCTTATCTCTTATCAGATATTGCTCATATTGCAGGTCTTATTGTAGCAGGGCTACATCCATCACCTGTTGGACTTGCTGAATTTGTTACATCAACAACTCATAAGACATTAAGAGGACCAAGGGGTGGTTTAATATTATGTAAGAAAGAATTTAAGGAAAAAATAGATAGTATGATAATTCCAGGGATTCAAGGGGGTCCTCTTGTTCATGTTATTGCAGGTAAAGCAGTTGCCTTTAAAGAGGCAATGAGTAAAAAATTTGTAAAATATCAAAATCAAATTGTTAAAAATTGTAAGGTCTTGTGTGAAGAATTGAAAAAAAGAGGATATAAAATAGTAAGTGATGGCACAGATACCCATTTGTTTGTAATTGATTTAAGAGATAAAAATATAACTGGTTTGGAGGCTCAGGAAATTCTTGAAAGTGTTGGAATAATTACAAATAAAAACTTAATACCTTTTGACCCATTGCCTCCATCAATAACAAGTGGAATAAGAATAGGAACTCCATGTGTAACAAGCAGAGGAATGAGTGAAAAAGATATGATAAAAATTGCTGAATGGATTGACGAATCTTTGAAAAACAGGGATAAAAAGAAAATTTTAAAAGATATAGAAAAAAAGATAAGGAGATTTGCTAATGAGTTCCCAATCTACCCGGAATAATAGACCTGATTGGGATACATATTTTATGAAGATTGCAAAACTTGTTTCTGAAAGGTCAACATGTTTAAGAAGAAAAGTAGGAGCAGTTCTTGTAAAAGATAAAAGAATTCTTGCAACAGGTTATAATGGTGCTCCAACAGGACTTTCGCATTGTGAAGAAGTTGGTTGCATTAGAGAAAAACTTAAAATACCATCTGGTGAGAGACATGAATTATGTAGGGGGCTTCATGCAGAACAAAATGCAATTATACAAGCAGCATATCATGGTGTTTCTATAAAAGGAAGTATTTTATATATTACATGTCATCCTTGCAGCGTATGTGCTAAAATGATAATAAATGCTGGAATAGAAGAGATAGTTATAGAGGAAGGATATCCTGATAAAATGGCAGAAGAAATTTTGAAAGAAGGTAAAATAAAAGTGAGATATTTAAAATGAAGGAAATACCAAAATTTTTAATTGATTACCTTAATAAGAGGAATATAAAAACAGAGGAAGAAATTAGAAAATTTCTTTATCCTAAAATTGATGACCTTATAGACCCATATATTATTGAGAATATAGAAAAGGCAACATACGAAATTATTAAAAGTATAGAAAACAAAGAGGGGATATTTATTTATGGGGATGGAGACATTGATGGGATTGGAGGTGTATTTTTTATTTTGGAATTTTTAAAGGATAAAAATATTAATTTAAATTATTATCTAACACATCGTCTTGAAGATTATGAAATAGAAGAAGAATTTGTTGATTATCTTTTAAAAGAAAAATATAAAATTATTATACTAATTGACTCTGGCATATCTTCTTATAAATTTCTCAAAAAATGTGAAGAAGTAAATATAAAAGCAATTGTAATTGACCATCACATTGCAGATTTTGACATTTTACCAAAATCTCATATCTATATTCATCCATTTTTAATTTCAAATAATATTGATTTTTCTGCAGCAGGTTTATCTTTTAAATTATTCCAATCATTAATTTCAAACTACCCTTCAATGCATTTTTCCGATTATATATGTATTGCAGGACTTGCTGTTTTAAGTGAAAATGTTGAGTTAAAAGGTGATAACAGAATTTTTGTTAAAGAAATGGTGAAAAATTTAAAGAATTCAAAAATAAAAGGTTTGAATCTCCTTACTTCAAGATATCTTATGGATGAATTTGAAATTGAAGATATAAAAATAAAAATAAACCCAAAACTTAATTCTCCTGGTAGATTTGGCAATCCAGATTTATCATTAAATTTACTTATAGAAAAGGAAGAAGAAGAAATTGAGAAATTACTAAAAGAAATTGAGATACTTGATAAGAAAAGATTTCAGATTACACAGAAAATAATTAAAGATATTGAAAAAATAGAAGGTTTTGAAAATAGATTTATAATTTTTGATAATTTCCCGGAATCTTTATGCGGAATTATAAGTACCCGTCTTGTTGAAAAAACAAATCTACCTTTTCTTGTAATGAGTAAAAAGGGAGATATTATAAAGGGTTCTGGTAGAAGTCCTGAAAATTTTAATTTATATGAAGTTATGAAAAAAATAAAAGATAAATTTCTTTCATTTGGAGGACATAAAAATGCAATAGGATTTAAATTTAGAATTGATAAAAAAGATGAGATAGAGGAATATTGGAAGAGTATAAAAGTATTTGATGAAAAAAAATTAGTATATGAATATGATGCCATTTTTGAAATAGACCAAATTAAGCCAGATTTACAAGAATATCTTAATCTTTTAAAGCCATATGGAAAAGGGAATGAACCTCCAATTTTTTTAAGTAGGGATGTTTTAATTAAGAAAATAATTAAAGGTAATGAAGTCAAATATTGGGCCAAAAAAAGGAATGCAATTTTTGAATGTAAAGTTTCTGACACAAAAATTTCAGAAGGGACAAAAAACATCCTTTATACACCCATAATAGAAAAAATAAATAATTACTATAGAATTGTTCTTAAAATAGATAAATTGATAGAATTTTGAAAATCTATTGGAAAAATGAAAATTTTTTTCTTTCTTTATTGGAACAATAATAATATTAAAACCTCATATTTTTATAGATAAAAGTATTGTTGAAGTTTTCTAATAGAAAGAACCTATTTTAAAGTTGAAGAGGTCACTTTTTTATATTCTTATATAGGAAAAACCTGCTTTATTAAAATTAAGTCAAAATCTCTTCTTTTATTTTTACTGGTCTTTTAACTTTTCCTGCTTTTAAACATTTTGTGCATATTTTCATTTTTTTTATAACACCATTATATTCAACAGTTATATTCTGAATATTTGGTTTCCATTTTCTTCTTGTTTTTCTATTTGAATGACTTACTTTATTTCCTGCACGTGGTTCTTTTCCGCATATTTCACACCTTGCTGCCATTTTTTCCTCCCTATTCTTTAATCTTTCCTTCTTTCTTTAAAAGATAATAAGTCCTTTTTGCATAACTATTTTCAGGATTAATCTTTAAAATTCTTTTTAAGTATTCAACAGCATTATTTATATTATTATAATATACAAGATAAATTGATGCAATACTACATAAAACATCTTCATCATAAGGATTAAACCATTCAGCAATTTTATAATAACTGAATGCTTTTTCAATATCACCAAGTTTCAAATGTACAGTTCCAAGGTTAGCATCTGTTTTTGCAAAATGAGGGAAAAGATGATTATTTATGTAAAGATAAATTTTTTTACTTTCTTTATAATTATTTATCATTCCATAGACATAAGCAAGTTTATACCAACACTCATAATTATATGGATTTATTTGAAGAGCAATAAGATAGTTTTCTATACTTTTTTTATAATCTCCTCTTTCTTTTGCAAATATACCATTTTTATAATAAATCTGGGGGTATATTCTGTAATAAGAATGGAAAATTGATAAAATTAAAGAAGAAAAGATAATTGAATACCATAAATTTTTTGAAATTTTGAATTCAATCTTTTTATTACTAAAATATGTTGCAGTCACTCCAAGCAAAAACCAAAAATACATACTTGTGGAAGGATTTGTTAAATTTGTTGAAAATATATTATCAGATAAAACACTTATTATTCCACCACAAATTCCAGGAAGAATTCCTTTTGCTTTTTTATTTTTTATTGAAAAAATTATAAAACTTATAACAAAGATAAGGAAAATTAAAAGTCCTATTATTCCTATTTCTGCCCATTTTTCAAGATACTCATTATGAGGATGATTTGTAACAGGGGTTGATTCTGGTTGAAGAAAATATTCTCTTTTTCTAAAATAAGGATAGAAAAATATGAAGTTTCCAAAACCCCAACCAAAAAAAGGTTTTTTTAAAATCATTCTCCATGTTCCAGCCCATATGTAATATCTTATATTTCCCTTATACCATTCTATTATTTTATGAGAAAAACCAATTATTAAAAAAGCAAGCAATATAATTCCAACATATTTTATAAGCCCTTTTTTTTCAAAGTTATGAAAATACCATACAAAAGAGATTCCTATTACAAAGGCCATTTTTGCTGCTCTTGATTGAGAAACAAAAAGTCCCCAAATACCAGTAATTAAACAAAGAATATCCAAAATTAAGAGAAATGAAATTTTTTCTTTTTTGTAAATATAATTAAGTAGGTTTGAAAAAGAAAGACATAATACCATTATTATATGACCTGCATAAAAATTTGGATTACCAAAAGTTGAAATTGCATAATGTCTTTCTCCATAAAATTGAGATATTCCAACTATTGAAGCACAGATACCCGAAAAAATCCATAAATAAAAAATTCTGTAATCAATTTGAAAATTTGTTGCAGTTATAAAAATGAGAAAATAAAGTATATAATTCTCAAGATTTTTTGCAGATTCATATTTAAATGGGGCCAAGAAAGATGAAATTAAAATCCAGATAAAGTATATTATTGGCAAATATATTAAATTTGAAAATTCAAATTCTTTTTTTGAGAGTAAATAATAAACTGAAATTAGAAAGCAGAATAAAAAACCGGTTAAATTTTTAATCAATGTGTAATCATAGGCAAGATGATATGTAAGAAGGACACCACAAACAAAAAATATGGCATAACTCAAAAAATAATATATTAAACCCTTCTCCTTCTTATTTTTCTTAACCCCTTTGATTTTCCCCATAGATTTAAATTAAATTTGAAAGAGATAGTAGTTCAGGAACATATTTATCCCAGCCAAGAGGCATTATATGGATACCTTGACAGAGTTCTTTCATTCCTTTTATTAATTCTGCCCCTATCTGTAAACTTACTTTAACTCTTTCTTCCTTTTTTGCTTCTGCCAACATTTTTATATATTTTTCAGGAACACTCACTCCAGCAACATTCTCATTCATATACTTTGCCATTCCTGCTGATTTTAATAAAACTATCCCTCCTAAAATTGGGACTTTATATTTTTCAACTCTTTTCATAAATTCTTCAAATTTTTTTAAATCATAAATTGCTTGAGTTTGAAAAAATTTTGCACCTGCCTCTATCTTTTTTTCCATTTTAATTATTTGTAATTCAAGTGGTTCATAACATGGACTTACAACAGCACCAAGAAAAAATTTTGGACTTCCATCAAGTTGATTCCCTTTCATATCTTTCCCATCCATAAGGTCTGAAGCAACCTTTAATAATGAAACAGAATCAAGGTCAAATACTGGCTTTGCTTCTGGATGGTCTCCTAAAATTGGATGGTCTCCTGTTAAAATTAAAACATTTCTTATACCAAGAACATATGCAGAAAGTAAATCTGATTGTAAAGCAAGACGATTTCTATCTCTGCATGTTATTTGAAATATTGGCTCAAGCCCCATCTCAACAAGTAAATGGCATGTAGCAAGAGAACCAAGACGCATAACAGAACTTTGTAAATCAGTTACATTAAAAGCATCCACTTTATCTTTCAATATTTCTGCCTCTTTTAAAAATTCAAGATTTATCCCCTTTCCTGGTCCTATTTCAGAAGTTATAACAAATTTTCCTTCATTTAATTTTTTCGCCAAATTTGATATTTCCATTTATAACTCCTCGTTTTTATCAATGTCATAGAATACTTTTTTTCTTAACTTAATATCAGGCTCAAGCAATTTATAATTTCTTGGTTCTTGATATTCTTTTAAAATTTCAAGTTTATTTATTTTCTTCAGTTTCTCATAAATTAAAACCCATCCGCAATCCTTTTCCTTATCAATTTCACATTTTCCATCTTTTGTACCTCCACATGGCCCATTTACAAGTTGTTTTGTGCAGAAAGCAATTGGGCATATTCCTCCTGTAATTCCAAGATAACAGGTTCCACATTCTAAACATCTTTCTTTTCCAGGCCAAAGTCCTTGGAATCCACCAAGATATACTGTATTTGTTGCAGGATAAACAGGTTTATCAATAATATCAGAAACAGATTGAACACCAATTCCACAGGAAAAAATCACTAATGCTTTAGCAGATGAAAGTTCATTTAAAAATTTTTTTAGTTTTCTTGCAATTAAAATTTTACTACATAAGAAATCAATTTTAACTTTTCCTTTTATATCTTTACCATTTTCTCTCAACTTTTTTTCTATCTCTTCAACACTTTTATCATCACTTACCTTACAAACCTCCGCACATCCATTACATAAAATTAAAAAGAGTTCATTTTCCTTAACAATTTTTAAAATTTCTTCAATATTTTTCAATTCTGAATAAATCATTTTCGCTCTCCTTGTTTTCTTCTATAATCAAATTACATAATGTTATAAGTTTTTCTAAAATATCATTAAATTTTTCCTTTAAAATATCCGAAAGTCCTATCTGCCAATCAACTTTATATGGTTCAACCCCAAAAATGTAAATATTTCCACAAAAATTAGTAAGAATTAAATCTTCAATGTAATTTTTTTCATGAGATGAAATATTGAAAAAGTCTGAAATGAATGGGTTTTTGCTAACATAGACAAAACCAGGTATAAAGTTTAAATTTATTGCATCAACGATTAAAATATTTTCATATTTTTCTTCATTTAATATAGAAAAAATTCTCCATGTTTCTGTTCCAATTTCATAAACTTTTATTTTTTCTTTATCAAATATATCTTTGATTTCTCTAACAAGAAAAACACCTATACCATCATCCATTCTCAAAGTATTCCCAACCCCAAAAACCGCAAGTTTTATTCCCATATTAAAAACTCTTTTTTATTCAATTTTTTATTATCAATTATTTGAACTGAACAAGCAAGACATGGGTCAAATGACCTTACTATTCTTAAAATTTCAACTGGTTTTTCTTCATCATTAATTTCTGTTCCAATAAGTGCTCTTTCAATTGGTCCATATTTACCGTTTTTATCTCTCGGAGAAGCATTCCATGTTGTAGGAGAAATCACTTGATAATGAAAAATTTTTTTATTTTTTATAATTATCCAATGACCTACAGCACCTCTTGCTCCTTCACTTAAACCAATTCCTTCAGCATTTTCTGGGATTTCAAAGTCAATATAAAAATCCTCTTCTGATTTAATTTTTAAAATCCAATTAATACATTCATTTACAAGAACTTTTGCTTCAATAAATCTTGCAATATGTCTCCCAAGAACTGAATTAAGTTTTGAAATATCAATTTTAAATTCATTTAAAATATTGTCTATTTCCGATTTCCAAGGTTGCTGATTTTTCATATATGCCACAATTAATCTTGCAACAGGGCCGACTTCAAATACATTATCATCATATCTTGGACTCTTTATCCATGAATAAGCATCTTTATAAATGTCTGGGTCTGGTGAATCATATTTTGGATTTGCAATCTCTCCATTATACCATGAATTTACAACATGTTCTGTTATCTTATCTGGATTCAACTCTTCAAATTTTTCAATATTATAAACAACTCCTGATGGCTGGAATTTTTTGACTTCACCATTTTCTTTAATAGGAAATACTCCATAAGCAAGATAATTACCATATGAAGAGCCAATGTCAAAATATTCAGGATAAAATTTCGCTATCTCTTTTAAATCTCTGAAATAATAAAGTTCAACAAATTCTTTAATATCTTTTAGTTTTCCAATACTATTTTCAATTTTACCTGCATCAACTTTTTGTGTAACTCCACCAGGGACAATACCACACTGATGTGGCATTTTACCACCAAAAATACTTAATAATTGATGTGCATATCTTCTTATTTCAAGTGCTTTTATATAATTGTGCAGGCATCTTGTATTTATATCCTCTGGTAATCTAAAATCATCATCTCTTGGAATAAATGGAGAATAATTATCCCTTTCAAGAAATTTACAAACAAGGTCTATTTCACTGCTAATACCCTTTTTTACTTTGCTTACATCAATAAAATCAAGAAGAGTTAAATGATAGAAATGTAAAATTGAATTATGAATATGATTTGAAGCATGTATTAAGTTTCTTACAAGTAAACCATTTTCAGGAATTTTTTCTTTTATTCCAAATGCATCATCAAGTGCAAGAGTTGAAGCAGAAGCATGAGCAATAGGACAAACACCACAAATTCTCTGAGTTATTTGGCATGCATCAAGTGGGTCTCTTCCAACAAGTATTTTTTCTATCCCTCTATAAAGCATACCACTACATTTAGCATCTATTACTTTTTTGTTTTCAATTTCAACTTCAACTTTTAAATGTCCTTCAATTCTTGTGACCGGGTCAATTATAATTTTCTTTCCCATTTTATTCTCCAATTTTTTCTATTTCCTTTCTTTTAAATAATGGACTATTTCCATCTATAAATTCTGGTTCAGTGCAACCAAAACATGGAGAATTATTTTTTATACACCAGTTTGTCCCTCCATTCCATTCCCTGATAGGACAATCTGCATATGTATATGGTCCTTTGCATCCAATTAAATATAAACATCCTTCCTCAGAAAAACTTTTTGCAAATTTACCTTTATCAAAATATGGTCTTCTTGGACAATTCTCATGAATTAATTTACCATAAAAATCAATAGGTCTATTTAATTCGTCAAGAGTAAGTGGTAAATTTGCAATAATTTTTGTTATTGTTCCTAAAAACCAATCAGGATGAGGTGGACAACCTGGTATATTTATTAATTTTTTCTTAATGCCTTTCTCTTCTAATATTTCTTTTACTGATTTACACCCTATTGGATTAGGAGAACCTTTTGGAATTCCTCCAAATGATGAACAACTACCTATGCATATTATTCCATTTGAATTTTCTGCCAAATCACATAAAATTTCAAGAAATGTCTTTTCTCCAACCTTACCATATATTCCATTATCCTTTGTTGGTATAACTCCCTCAACAACAAGTATAAAATCTTTTTTAAAACCTTCTTCCATCATAACTTCAATAACTTTCTCTCCACTACCTGCCATTATTGTTGGTTGAAAAATTAAAGATACAATTTTACCTGGAACTATTTCATCAAGGAGTAAGTTTTTTATTTTTAATGATGATGAATTTAAAAGAGAAATTGTGCATCCTGTGCAACCACCTGCTTGAAACCATATTACTTTTATTTTTTCCATTTTAAATCCCCTTTTGTAATTTTGCAAGTAAGACAGTATTTTTTAATAAAATTGCAGTTGTTATAACTCCAACTCCGCCTGGAACAGGTGTAATCCAACTTGCTTTCTCTTTTGCCTTTTCAAATTCAACATCTCCAACTATTTTATCCCCAACTCTATTTATTCCAACATCTATCACAATTGCTCCTTCTTTTATCCAATCCCCAGGAATTAAATTTGCCTTCCCAACAGCAACTATTAAAATTTCTGCTTTTTCCACATGCTCTTTTAATTTTCCCGCATCTGATGTTCCTATATGACATATTGTTATTGTAGCAAATTTATCAACTAAAAGCAATGCAACAGGTTTTCCAACTATATCAGAATGTCCCACCATAACAACTTCTTTTCCATAAAGATCCACTCCAAGATATTCAATTATTTCTTTTACTGCAAGTGCTGTGCATGGTGCAACAATTGGTCTTCCATAAACAATCCATCCCATATTTACTGGATTTACTCCTTCAACATCCTTTTCGGGTGCTATATTTGATTGAACCTTTCTTGTATCAACTCCTTTAGGTAAAGGAAGTTGTAATATTATACCTGTAACCTTTTCATCTTCATTTAATTTCTTAATTGTTTCAATTATTCCATTTTCATCTGTATTTTCTGATAAACTCATTATTTCATAATCAATTCCCATTTTTTCACAACTTTTCTTTTGCTGGTTCATATATACAATACTGGCTGGATTCTCACCACAAGATACAGCAACAAGTTTTGGAACAATTCCTTTTGATTTTAATTGCTCAATATTTTTTTTGACTTCATCCTTTATTTTTTCAGCAATGACTTTTCCGTCAATTATATTTCCCATTTTATACCCCCATTTTTTCAATAACTTTTCTATTTACAATTTCACTTTTTTCTTTTACTAATCTTTCCATTTCTTCAATTTTATCTTTAATTTCTTTTTTAAAGTTTTCATCATTTATATATTTTAAGTTAATCAGTATATTCATTTTTGCAGAATTAAAAGATGAGATGGCCAAAATATTTGAAATTCCTGTGTCAGAAATTAAATTTATATTGCCCTTTTCAGTTAAAATATCGCAGAAATCAATTATTTGGCTCATAAACTGGCATATTTTAAAATGTAAATTTACAGATTTTTTTAGATAATCCTCAGGATTTAATTTTTCTTTTATCGCTTTATCTATATTTTCATATATTCTACTATCTTCTTCAATAAAATTTACACATTCTTTTAAAATTGCTTCGTTTTTCTCTTTTATTTTTGTTAACTCTTCTTCAAATTTACTATATTTTTTTTTGCCGATTGTATAATTTAAAACCATATTTAGAAGACAAGAGGAAAGAGATGCACATAAGGCAGTAACACTTCCTCCACCAGGAATTGGCGTTTTTGCAGACAAAATTTCAAAATAATTCTTTAAACTATTATCAAGAAAATTAAAGTCCATAATGGAATTCTTTTAATCTTAAATATTTCTCAAAATTTTCATCCCATATATCTCCGTTTTCCGGTCTATAAACAATTAAAGGGAAAGAATTTCTAACTATTTCTCTTATTTCTATTATATCTTTAATTTCTCTTCTCGCAAGCATTTGAACAAGAATATTTCCTGCAGATGTTGCTTCAACAGGACCAGTTATAACTATCTTTTTTGTTGAAGAAGCAGTAAATTGTGATAAAAGAGAATTTTTACTTCCGCCTCCTACAATATGTAATGTCTCTATATTATAACCAATAATTTCTTCTATCTTTTCAATAACATATCTATATTCCATTGCTAAACTTTCAAAAATAACTCTTGCTATTTGGGAGATTCCTTCTGGTATTTTCTGGCCTGTTTTTTTACAATAATTTTTTATTTTTTCAACCATATTCCCTGGATAAAGAAAATCAGAACTATTTACATCTATAAAAGAATAAAATGGTTCTGCATCTTTTGCCATTTCAACAATTTCTTCATATGTATAACTTTTCTCTTCTCTATCCCACTCTTTTTTGCATTCTTGTAATATCCATAGTCCCATTATATTCTTTAAAAATCTAATTGAACCACCAAATCCACCCTCATTTGTGAAATTATATTCAAGAACCTTTTCATTTATTATTGGATTTTCAATTTCAACTCCGAGAAGAGACCATGTGCCTGAAGAAAGATAGGCCCATTTATTTTCTTTTGCAGGAACTCCAACAACTGCAGAAGCGGTGTCATGACAACAAACAGCAAAAACAGGTATAGGGGGTAAATTTAATTCTTCACTTATTTTCTTTGTAATATTACCAATTAAAGTTCCAGGAGATATTACTTGAGGTAAGAAATCTGTTTTAATTCCAAGTTCTTCAAGTAATGAGTAACACCAATTCCCTCTCGGTGCTTTATTTTGGCCTGTTGATAAAGAATTATACATTTGTGAAGTTGTTACAATTGTATATTCACAGAATTTTTCACCTGTTAACATAAAATTAAATAAATCAGGCATAAAAAGTAAAAATTTTGTATTTTCAATTAAATATGGGAACTCTTTTTTAGTTGCATATAACTGAAATAAAGTATTTATTGGCATAAACTGAATACCTGTATTTTTAAAAATTTTTTCTTTTGGAACAATTTTAAATACCTCTTCCATGATACCATTGGTCCTTTCATCTCTGTAATGAAATGGATTTGAAAGTAATAGGTCGTTTTCACCAATAAATCCACAATCTACTCCCCATGTTGTAATGCCAATTCCTGCTATTTCTCCATAATTTTTTGAAATTAAAATTATTTTCTTTATCTCCTCAAATATTGAAAGGACATTCCAAAACCTATGATTTAAAATTAATGAATTGTAAGTTGGGAACCTATGAATCTCATTTAAATAAATTTTTGAACCATCAAATTCTCCAATCATTCCTCTTCCACTTTCTGCTCCAAGGTCAACTCCAATATAAATTTTTTTCATATAGAAAATTTTTTAACATATCTATCTTTCTTTGTCAAAATATCAAAATATAAGGTATAATAAAAAACTATGGATAAGAGTGAATTTATTTTTAATCTGATTCCCTGTGCTATTTTTCTTCTTGATGAGAATAAAAATATTATTGAAGTTAATGAGAGGATAAAAGATTATTTTGGGTATGAGATTGAAGAGATAAAAGGAAAGAATCTATATCAACTGCCAATAAAAAAAGAAGAAATAGAAGAATTATTTGAAAAAATTGGAAAGATTGCAAGAATTAATTTTCTAACAAAAGATGGTAAAAGTAAAATAGGGATGGGATTACTGAGTGAAATAAAAGGTGAAAGAAAAAAATATATTTTAATTATACATGATGTAACAGAAGAAGAATTGTTAAGATTAAAGTTGAAGGAAAAAGAAACTATATTAAAAGAATGGGAAGAATTTGCAGAAAAATCGCTTGCAGGAATTTATATCTATGACGAAAATTTTAATTTTTTATATGTAAATCCAGCATTTTGTGAAGTTTGGGGTTTACCAAGAGAAGAAATTATGAAGAAAAAAGCATATGAATTGGTTTATCCAGAAGATATTCCTTTAGTTAAAGAGATAGCACAAAAAAGATTTTCAGGAGAAATTGAAGTTGCAAGTTTTATATTAAGGGCATTAGATAAAAATGGAAAATTAAAATATGGAAAGGTTGCTGGAAGAGTTACAAAATTAGGTGATAAAAAAGTAATTATGGGAACAGTAATTGATATTACTGAAATGAAAGAATATGAAAAAGAATTAGTGAGTAAACACCAATTACTTGAAAAAACGCTTGAAGGGACAATTTATGCAATTACAAGAATAGTTGAAACAAGAGACCCATATACTGCAGGTCATCAGGTAAAAGTTGCTAAACTTTCTGAAGCAATAGCAAAAGAGATTGGATTAAAAAATATAAAAGAAATATTATGGGCTTCTTTATTGCATGATGTTGGAAAAATTTCAGTTCCTTCTGAAATACTTGTTTTGCCAAGAAAATTAAATCCGATTGAATTTGGAGTAATTAAAACCCATCCAATAACAGGATATAATATAGTTAAATTAATACCCAATTTTGAAAGGATTGCAGAAATTATATTACAACATCATGAAAGATTAGATGGGAGTGGTTATCCAAGAGGAATTAAAGGGGAAGAAATATTAAAAGAAGCAAGAATTATAGCAGTAAGTGATGTTGTTGAAGCAATGGTTTCTTATAGACCATATAGAGATGCTTTAACTCTGGAGGATGCACTTGAAGAGATACGTAAAAATAAAGGTATAAAATATGATAAAGAAGTTGTGGAGATTTGTATTGACTTATTTAAAAGAAAGAAGTTTAGTTTTGAAGATTAAAAATGGAAGAATATGAAATTGTAATTGGCCTTGAAGTCCATGTGGAACTTTTAACAAAATCAAAAATGTTTTGCAGTTGCTCAACTGAATTTGGTTTGCCCCCTAATAAAAATATCTGCCCTATTTGCACTGGAATGCCAGGAGTTTTACCAGTTATAAATAAAAAAGCAATTGAACTTGCAATAAAGACAGGTATTGTTTTTAATTCAAATATTTCTAAATTCTGCAGATTTGCAAGAAAAAATTATTTTTATCCTGATTTACCCAAAAACTATCAAATATCCCAATATGAAGAACCACTTGCAACTGGTGGTTTTCTTGAGATAGATGGGAGAAAAATTCATTTTAAAAGGATTCATATTGAGGAAGATGCGGGGAAATTACTACATTCAGAAAAAGGGGACTTTTCTTATGTGGATTTTAACAGAAGTGGAATACCCTTACTTGAAATGGTAACAGAACCAGATATAAGGAGCCCAGAAGAAGCAGAAAAATTTCTTGAAAAACTAAAAAAAATACTTGAATATCTTGAAATAAGTGATTGCAATATGGAAGAAGGATCATTAAGATGCGATGCAAATATATCGGTAAGAAAAAAAGGAGAAAATTTACTTGGTGTGAAAACAGAAGTTAAAAATATGAACTCTTTTAAGTCAGTTAGAAAGGCATTATTATATGAAAGTAAAAGGCAGATAGAAATTTTAAAAAGAGGAGAAAGAATTCTACAAGAAACAAGATTATGGAATGAAAAACTTCAAATTACAGAGCCAATGAGGACAAAAGAGGAGGCACATGATTATAGATATTTTCCTGAACCAGACCTTGTCCCTCTTGAGATTGATGAAAACTGGATTTTAGAAATCAAAAACCAGATAGGAGAACTTCCAGATGAAAGAAGAGAAAGATTTAAAAGTCAGTATAAACTTAGTGATTATGATGCAACTGTTTTAACATCTCAAAAAGGCATTGCTGATTATTTTGAAGAATGTGTGAAATTATATAAAAATCCCAAAATAGTTGCAAATTGGATAATGGATCAAATTCTTTCATTGACAAAAGGAAAAATATTAAAAGCAACAGAAATTCCTTTAAAACCAGAATATTTAGTTGAAATTTTAAAGTTTATTGACGAAGGAAAAATTACACAGACAATAGGGAAAGAGATACTTAGGGAATCTTACCAAACAGGAATTTCTCCGGGTATAATAGTTAAAGAGAGGAATCTTATTCAAATAGAGGATAAAGAAATTTTAAAAAAGTTTGTTGAAGAGGTTATAAAAGAAAATGAGAAAGCAGTAAATGACTGGAAAAAGGGAAAAGAACAGGTGATTGGTTTTCTTGTTGGTCAAGTTATGAGAAAGACATCTGGTAAAGCAAATCCAAATATAGTTAAAGAAATATTAATTGATTATTTGAAAAAAATTTAAAAAAGGATAAAATTTAAAATTGATTTTTTGAAAATTTTTTTCTTTATCGGAAGTACAAAACGAAAAGGAGGAATTGAAAAAAGAATAAAATGTAAAGTAAAAAATAAAAAAGGAGAAAAATGAAAAAGAAAATATTAATTACAACTTTAGGGTTTTTGTTACTTTCTGTTGTAATTGGAGGTGGAGTAAATAGTTCTCAGGCAAAAAGTAGAGAAGATAATCTTTATAAAAATCTTGAACTTTTTATAGATGCATTGAAAATTGTAAAAGATAATTATGTTGAGCCAGTTGAAAATAAAAAACTTATTTATGGTGCATTAAAAGGTATGCTTATGTCACTTGACCCTTACAGTTCATTTTTAGAACCAGAATTGAAAAAAGAATTACAAATAGAGACAAAAGGAGAATTTGAAGGAGTTGGGATGGAAATAACTTTAAAAGATGGAATAGTAACTGTAGTTAGTCCAATTGAAGATACTCCTGCGTGGAAAGCAGGGATAAGGGAAGGAGATAAGATAATTGAAATAGATGGGAAATCTACAAAAGGAATGTCAACAATGGAGGCGGCTCAATTATTAAGAGGAAAGAAAGGAACAAAAGTTACTTTAAGTATTTTAAGGGAAGGAGCACCGAATTTGATAAAAATAACTCTTGAAAGGGATATTATAAGGATTAAGTCGGTTAAATCAAAAATTTACGGTTCAATTGGTTATGTAAGAATAACTGGTTTTCAAGAAAATACACCAAATGATTTAAAGAAGGTTTTAAATGAATTTAATGAGAAAAATATAAAAGGTCTGATTATTGATTTAAGAAATAATCCAGGAGGTTTATTAAGTGTTGCAATAGAAGTTAGTGAATTCTTTTTGCCTCCAAATAAACTTATAGTTTATACAAAAGGAAGAGACAAAAAAGATAATGTTTCATTTTATAGTAGGAAAAATCCTATATGGAAAAAACCAATCGTATTGCTTGTAAATGGAGGGAGTGCATCTGCTTCAGAAATTTTATTTGGTGCATTAAAAGATAACTATACTGGATTTTTATCAGTTGGAACAAAGACATTTGGCAAGGGTTCTGTCCAAAATTTAATCCCACTTTCAGATGGTTCAGCAATTAAACTTACAATAGCAAGATACTATACACCAAAAGGTGTTTGTATTGAAGGGGAGGGGATAGAACCAGATATAGAGGTGAAACTTGAAAGTGATAAACCAATAATACCTACAAGTGATGAAGATCTCCAATTTAAAAGGGCCTTGGAAGAAATAAAAAAGATGATTACAAATGGCTAAAAAAGATAATAATATTTCCCCTTTTTTGCCATTAGTTCTTTTTTTAATTTTATCTATTTTAATAGTTAGTTTTAAAATTCTTGAGCAATTCCCGAAAAATAAAAAATTTGAGGAAAAAGGAGTAAAAGAGATAGAAAAGTTATATCCACCTGAAATTAAACCAACTATACCTGAGAGAATTAAAAAACCAGTTAAAAAAGTTGGTGAAGTTGCAATTATTATAGATGATGTTGGATGGAATTTATCAATAATAAAGGAAATAGAAAAGATAAATCAACCCTTAACTCTTGCAATTCTGCCAAAAGCACCTTATAGTAAAAAAATTTTGGATGAATTAAAGGATAAAAATTATGAATTTATTTTGCATCTCCCTCTTGAACCAATGCCTCCATTTCAATGCCTTGATAAGGGACTTATAAAAGTTAATATGGGAGAAGAAGAAATAAAGAATATATTTGAAGATAATATAAAGGACTTTTTGCCTTATGTTAAAGGTGTCAATAATCATATGGGTTCTTTATATACAATAAATGAAGAAAAAATGAGAATCTTGCTTGAAAATATAAAGGAGAAAAATCTATTTTTTGTTGATAGTTTAACAAATTCAAAAAGTTGTGGATATAAACTGGCAAAAGAACTTGGTATTAAAACAGGTAAAAGAGATATTTTTCTTGATAATTCATCAGACCCTGAGGAGATAAACAAAAAGATTGATGAATTGATTAAAATTGCAAAAGAAAAGCAAAGTGCAATCGCAATAGGACATGCAAAAGCAACAACAATAAATGTTTTAAAGGAAAGAATTTCTGATTTTGAAGAAAATGGTGTAAAAATAGTTCCTGTTTCAAAACTTCTTGAATAAGATGATAGTAATTGGAATAGAAACTTCATGTGATGAGACAGGTATTGGAATAATTAAAGATAAAAAAATACTCTCAAATATTGTTGCTTCACAAGAGGATATCCATTCTATTTATGGAGGTGTTGTCCCTGAACTTGCAAGTAGAGCACATTTAACAAGAATAGATAATATTTTTAAAATTGCAATTGAAAAAGGTAATGTAAAAATTGAAGATATTGATTTAATTGGTGTCACAAATCAGCCAGGGCTTAAAGGTTCTTTACTTGTGGGTGTCTCATTTGCCTGTGGACTTGCATATAAATTAAAAAAGCCGATCTATTTTGTAAATCATTTATATTCACATTTGGCAGTTAATTTCTTAAATGAAAATATTGAATTCCCTGCTCTTGGCCTTGTAATTTCAGGAGGTCATACAAGTTTTTTTTATATTGAAAATTTTATAAGTTTTAAAGAAATAGGGAAAACCCTTGACGATGCATGTGGAGAGACATTTGATAAAGTTGGTAGAATTCTTGGATTACCTTTTCCTGGAGGTCCTTATATTGAAAAAGAAGCAGAAAAGGGAGATGAGAAAAAAATAAAATTTCCAATTCCCTCAAATTTAAAAGATCTTAATTTCAGTTTTAGTGGATTAAAAACAGCAATTCTTTATTATGTTAAAAAATATGGTAAGGAAAATATTTCTGATATATGTGCCTCATTTCAAAAAGTTATAGGTGACTATCTATGTAGGAAAATTAAAATTGCTTTAAAAAAATATAATGTAAAATCATTTCTTCTTGGGGGAGGAGTTGTTAGTAATTTTTATATAAAAAAAAGAATTGAGGAAATTTTACCATCTCATATAAATTTATTTATCCCAGAAAAAAATTTATGTCTTGATAATGGAGTTATGGTTGCAGTTATGGCCTATTATCTATCTAAATTTAATGTTGCCTATCACAAAAATATAATAAAAGTAATTCCAACAAAATAGTATTTTTATTTTTCAAACTCATCAATTTTTGTTTCCTGATTTGTTTTATTTGAAAGGTAAATTTTTATTGCTTGGATATGTTCTGCATATGTTTTTGAGAAATGATTTGTTCCATCACCTTTTGAAAGGAAGAACATATAATCAGTTTTGGTAGGGTTTAAAGCAGCAATTAAAGAATCTTTACTGGGATTACATATTGGAGTAGGAGGAAGCCCTTTATAAATATAAGTATTATATGGTGATTTTATTTTTAAATCTGAATTTGTTAATCTTTTTTTTCTATATCCAAGAGCATATTCAACTGTTGCACAACTTTCAATAGGTATATTTTTTTTAAGCCTTTTATATATAATTCCTGCAATTATTTTTCTTTCAGAAGTTAATGATGCCTCCTTTTCAACAATTGAAGCAACAGTAACAATTTTTTTCACTTCTTCCCAGTTATTTTTATTTATCCCTTCATCGTAAATTTCTTCAAATATATTCTTAAATCTATTCCACATTTTCAGACATATACCTTCAATTGAAATATTGTAAGGGAAATAATATGTATCTGGAAACAAAAAACCTTCAAGATTATTCCTTTTTGCATACTCAATAAACTCATTCTTATCCTTTATAAGTCCTGACCTTTTTAATATTTCTGCTATTTCATAGATATTTGCTCCTTCTGGTATTGTTATTCTTACTAATGCAATTTCTCCTTTTACAAGTTTTTCAATAACTTTTTTCAAAGGAGTTCTACCTGAAAATTCATATATTCCTGATTTTAATTTTTTTTGAACATTATATCTGTTTGTCAAAAATAAAAATAACTTTACACTTCTAATAATTCCCTCTTTTTTTAATAATTTTCCTATTTCATATGCATTTTTATTTTCTGGAATTTCAACAAGTTTTGTGGGTTTAACAAGTGGAGGGAGAGTAATAATTTTTATGAGAAAAAAAATAAAAATCAAAATCCAAGAAATTAAAAAAAATAAATTTATTCTATTTTTTCTCTCCATATTCTAATAATATTGTTTCTCTTAATAATTCAAAACCTTTATATACAGCCCTATCTCTAATTGTTTTTCTATCTCCTGAAAAAATAAATCTATATGCATTTGTTTTCTTTTTATAGGAAATACCAATCCAGACAAGTCCAACAGGTTTTTCAGGAGTTGCTCCAGTAGGTCCTGCAATACCTGTAAAACTTAAAGATATATCTGCCTTACCATATTTTTTAGCATTTTTTGCCATAAGTATTGCTACCTCTTCACTTACTGCTCCATATTTTTTTAAAATTGTCTTTGGAACTTTTAAAATTTTCTTTTTTAATATATTGCTATAAGTTACAAATCCACCCATAAAATACTCAGAACTTCCTGGTATATCAGTTATTAATTTACAGGCAAGACCACCAGAACAGGATTCAGCAATTGCAAGTTTCAATTTTTTTTCCTTTAATAAATTCCCTATAATTTCAGGTATTGTTGGAGCATTCATACCAATATATTTAATTCCAAATCTTTCCTTTATTATATTTTCTACCTCAACGAATTTATACTTTTTTTCTTCTGGTAATGTTAAAACAAGTTCAATTAAATTTGGATGAGCAAGTATTGTAAAATTTCCCTTCATTTCATTTATTAAATCACTCAATTTTGTTTCAACTTCAGATTCAGGCACACCAATTATTGAGTAAATATTTGTGATTATATCTTGTTTTTTAAATTTTTCTTCAATAATTTTAATACAATCTTTAAGCATTGGTTCAAGTTCATTTGGAGGACCAGGTAAAATCAATACCAATTTACCATTTTCTTCAATTATCATACCTGGTGCAGTTCCATTTTTATTTTCAATTATTTTTGCTCCTTTAATTACATATGCCTGTCTTTTGTTTATTTCAGGAGGTTTTATATTTCTTTTTCTAAATTTTTCTTCTATTTCTTTCCAAACATTTTCATCAAATAAAAGTTCTTTATTTAATGCTTCACTTATTGCTTCTCTTGTTAAATCATCAAAAGTTGGGCCAAGGCCTCCTGTAATTATTATCAAATCTGCTTTTTTATAAGAATTAAGAAACTCTCTTTTTATTTCCTCTTTATCATCTCCAATAATAGTGCATTTTGAAATTTTAAATCCTGAGCATAGTAGAATTTTTGAAATTAAATTTATATTTGTATTAACTCTGTTAAAAAGTAATTCAGAACCAATATTAATAACTTCTACCCTCATTTTTATAGATTTTCACATTGATAGATTGATTGGTCTAAAAGATTATAAATTTTGATATTTCCTTCCTCCAAATCTATCATAGCACAGGTAGGTATTTTTTCTTTTGGAATTGAAGGACTTCCAGGATTTAAAATTATGATGTTTTCTATTTTTTTAAGTAGAGGAATATGAGTATGACCTGAAATCAAAAAATTTATTTCCCATCTTTTACCAAGTTCAAGCCATTCATCATTTTTAAAAATATGTCCATGTGAAACAATAAATCTAAAATTATTTATCTGATAAAAAAGAAAAGGGCTTGCCATAGGAATATTTAAAAATGTTTGGTCAACTTCTGAATCACAATTCCCTTTTGATATTAAAAGTGGTATTTTTAAATTGTTGAATAAATTTAAAAGTTCTTTTGGAGAATATTTTTCAGGAATTGGATTTCCTGGTCCATGGTTGAAAAGGTCTCCACAATGAATTATAATATTAGAATCTTTCAAAATTTCCCAACTCTTTTCCCATCCACCTAAACTCCCATGTGTATCACTAATAACTCCTATTTTCATTTTATTCTACCTGTGTAATATTTACTTTTGGTTCTGTTGAAGTGTGTCCATCTATATAAATTACTGAATACATACCAAAATGAGGTGGTGGAATTTTTTTACTTACAGCAGTCATTTCTGTTAAAAGCCATGTTGAAGTAGATAAATTTTCAATCCTTTTCCCATTTACATTATCATTCCATATATAATTTGTCCCATATTTATTAAGTTCATCAGGAAGACAAGGGCAAAAAAGGACTTTCCCACTTATTCCATATTGCTTTAAAACATTATGAAGGCCCTGTGGGTCTGAAAAAGAATTTGGGAAAAATTTAATATTTGGCAAGTAATCGTTATCTTGTTCAAACATAATTACTGCCTGATATATCTGCTTTAAATTATTCAGACAATCAATTGTTTTCCCTCTTTGCATAGCAGCAGTATAAACACCCAAAGATAAAGAAGTTACAATTCCAGCCACAAAGGTAATCTCAACTAATGTAAAACCTCTCTTTAAAGATTTATTTTTCATAGTTAAAAATTTATAATAAAATTAATTTTCTGTCAAATAACTTGCCAAGAAAAAAATTAAAAGGTAAACTAATTTTATGAGGTGGAGAGATTTAGAAAATTGGGTTAAAGGTTTTTTAATTTGTGGTTTTTCATTTTATCTTCTTTTTATTCTTATTTCCTATGATAAATTTGACCCAACTTTCAAATTTTGTCAGATTGGTTTTCCAACAAATACAGATATAAAAAATTTTGGGGGCAAATTTGGTTCATATCTATCAGGATTTCTTTTCTTTCTTTTTGGTAAGAGTTCCTATTTATTTATATTGTTAATTTTTGTTGGATATAGTATTATATGGGGTGAAAAAGAAAATATATGGAAAA
>CAZCUO010000097.1:0-3049 GCA_964502135.1 uncultured bacterium | reverse complement strand
CCGTAGTACCGCGGCTGCTGGCACGGAGTTAGCCGGGGCTTCCTTTGGAGGTACCGTCATCCGCACAAGGCGGATTCTTCCCTCCTGACAGGGCTTTACGACCCGAAGGCCGTCATCGCCCACGCGGTGTCGCTGGGTCACCCTTTCGGGCATTGCCCAAGATTCCCCACTGCTGCCTCCCGTAGGAGTGGGGGCCGTATCTCAATCCCCCTGTGGCTGGCCGTCCTCTCAGACCAGCTACCCGTCTTAGGCTTGGTGGGCCATTACCCCACCAACTACCTGATAGGACTCAGGCCCATCCTCAGGTGTTCCACTTCTTCAGTGGAACTTTGCTTTTCGGGAGTTTCACCCGAAAAGATTATCCGGTATTAGCCCACCTTTCGGCAGGTTATCCCGGTCCTGAGGGTAGGTTACCCAAGTGTTACTCACCCGTTCGCCGCTTTCCCCCACTGTGGTTAGATTGCTCCAACCACAGTGAGTTCGTCGCACGACTTGCATGTGTTAGGCACACCGCCAGCGTTCACCCTGAGCCAGGATCAAACCCTCAGAGAAATTTCTTTCGGATACCCCAAATTTTCAAAGAACACTTTTTAAATATTATACCCACCTATATACCACCTGTCAAGAGATATTATTCTGCTGGTGGTGGAGGTGGTGGTATTTCTCCTTCAGGTGGTGGTGGAACTTCTGGACCTGCTGGTGGCGGTGGAACCACTGGTGCTTTCTTTGGCATTGCCTGTTTGATTATAAAGAACAACGCCACCAAGATTATAATTATCAGTATAACCACTGCTGCTGGATTTTGTTTCTTTTCTGCCATCTTTTCTCACCTCCTTTCTTTTTATATTAGGGTATTAATTATATATGCTTACCAAAAATCTGTCAAGTTAAAATTTATTATAATGTAAAATATCTTCTAATTTTCTTTTTGGCACATGCATAATACCTTTTTCATCTTTCCAATATTTAACAGAACCTTTATATTCTTCAATCACACTTTCTTCATCAGGATAACCCAAAGCAATTATTGAGTCAATTTTATAAATTTCAGGGACTTCAAGAATTTCCTTCAATTTTTCTCTATTTATTGAACCAATCCAACAAGTCCCTATTCCTTCATAAGTTGCTGAAAGTAAAATATTTTCTACTGCTGCACCCACATCATATTCTGGTGTTGGAGAATTTATTGTTTTATTAATTAAAATTACAATATACGCAACTGGCCTTTGCCCCTCTGGAGGTGGACCATCTTTACCAAGATATCCTGCCCAACCAGTCAATGGAAAAATTTCATCCACTATTTTTTTATCATTTACAATTATATATTCAATTGGTTGCATGTTGGCTCCACTCGGTGCAATACGAGCCATATCAACAAATTTCTTAAGTATTTCAATTGGAATTTCTTTTTGCTTAAATCTTCTTATAGTTCTTCTTTTTTTAATAATTTCATAAATATCCATATTTTTGATAATATACCTTAAATTTAATTTTTGTCAAATTTTTTCAACATTTACTTTATCTCCAAAATTTTTTACATTTTTACCGAAACCATCCGGACTTTCTAAAGAAGATTGCTAAACTTCGGGGCGTCCGGATTGTTTCTCCATGCTTTAGTTTCTTATATATGCGTTTGTTTTTTCCCTTTATCCTCCATTTTACTTTTGCCTTTGTTTTACCGAAACCATCCGGACTTTCTAAAGAAGATTGCTAAACTTCGGGGCGTCCGGATTTGAACCGGAGACCCCCAGAACCCCATTCTGGTGCCCTAAACCAGGCTGGGCCACGCCCCGTTAAAAATAACAACTTTTTATACTCTTAATATAATTTATGCAAAATTCGTCTTTACCTGTCAACAGTTTTCCAACACATATTGCTTCTCTTATATCAGAAACAGTTGGATCTAATATGACTGAATCAAGTCCTTCATAAATGCAAAGAGCAAGAAAATACTTGTTTATAATTTTTCTTTTGGGTAGTCCAAAGGAAATATTGGAAAGGCCACATATTGTCTTAACATTTAATTTTTTGATCTCCTTTAAAGCATTTAAAAAAATAATTCCATTTTGAGTGTTAACACTTATCGGTTCAACAAGACAATCAATAAAGATATTTTCATTTTTAACCCCAACTTCATTTAAAATCTTTATCAAACTTTCAGCAATTTCCACTCTTTTTTTATAATCCGAAGGAATACCATTTTCATCCATAGTTAAACATATAATTTTACAATCAGTATATTTTTCTACAACCGGCAATAACCTTTCTATTTTTTCTTTTTCTCCATTAATTGAATTTATCATTTTATCAGATGTTTTAATAAGGGAAAGCCCATAATCAATTACATCAGGGTCAGAACTATCAATACATGCGGGAATATCTCCTATCTCATAAAGACATTCTATCAACCATTTTATATCCTCTTTTTCTCTCTCTTTTCCCTTACCAATTCCTGCATTTAAATCAATATAATGAGCACCACAATCAATCTGCTTTTTTATTTCTTTTTTTATAAATTCTTTGTCTTTCTTTTCAATTGCTTCTCTTGTACTTTTTCTTGTTCCATTTATTCTTTCTCCAATTATTATCATTTTCAACTCCTTTTTATTTTTGAGTATTTTTATTGTAATATAATTGTATGAAAATATCAAAAGAAAAATTTGAAGAAATAGTTTACAGGAAATTTATGGAAATACCCAAAGAAATAAGAGATAAAATTGAAAATCTTGCAATTATTATTGAAGATAGTCCACCTACAAATTTTCTTGGTTTATATCATGGAGTCCCTTTCCCAAAAAGAAAAACGCCTGCTTATTCCCTTGTTCTTCCTGATAAAATAATTATTTACAAAAATAGTATTGAAAATTATTGCCAAACAGAAGAAGAGATTGAAAATATGATAGGAAAAGTTCTTTTACATGAAATTGGTCATTATCTCGGACTTAACGAAATCCAATTGAAAAAAATGGATTTATAAATTTATTTAGTTTCTTTTTTGAGAATTTCTATATATTTTTCAATTAAAATTTTTGTAATTTTAATTTCTTTT
>CAZCUO010000096.1:0-7281 GCA_964502135.1 uncultured bacterium | reverse complement strand
ACTTGAGTAACATTTTCCTCTTTTTCTTTCTTTTTACTTCTTTCTCTTAATTGCTTCCTTGTTATTTCTTCATGACAGTTTGCACATAGGGTAATTGTAAAATCAGGTTGGTTAATTTTGTCAGGATGATGTTCTTCAAGGACTTCTGGATTTGTTTCTCCAGCTCTCTTGAACAGTTTTTATAAATTTAAAGAAATTTTTCTTTTGTAAGTATTTCTTCAATGTTTTTCTTAAGTTTTGGGATTTCTTTAATTACTGTTTCCCAGACGATTTTATAATTTACTCCAAAATACTCATGGATAAGTTTATCTCTCATTCCTGCAATTTCTTTCCATGGAATTGATTTATACTTCTTTTTAAAATCGCATGGGATTTTCTTAATTGCTTCACCAATAATTTCAAGACTTCTTACAAATGCTTTCATAATAACTGGGTCTTTAATAAACTTTTCATAATTTAAATTTTTTGACTTTTCAATAAGGAAATTACATTCTTCAAGAATATGTTCAAGGTATGGTTTTACTGATTTCATAAGATATTTACCTTTTTAATGTATGGTTTGAGATAGGGACTTATGCCTTCTTCTGTTAAAAGGTCTACTTTTGTATCAAGGAGTTTAGATATTTCTTCTTCTATTTTAATAAGTTCTATAAATGTGGGTACTTTTTTAAACTCCACAATTAAATCAATGTCACTTGTTTTTTTTTGCCTTCCTTCTACATAAGAACCAAAAATCTTTACACTTTTAATATTGTATTCTTTCAGAAGTTTATCTCTGTTTTTTCTAAGTATCTCTTTAATTTTTTTCAATCTCTTCATAATCTCTCCCTTTTAATAAATAATACTCTTTATAAACTTACTGGTCAATTTCATTTCTAATAGGTTCTTTCTTGAGGTTTTATTTTATGATTTAGTTTAACATGTTTTCGTGTAAACTTTTGATTATAAATAAATTGTCTCAGAAGTTCACAAATATTTTGCAGAAAGATTTTGGTTTAAAGAATTGAAAATTTTTTGCTTGGTTTATAATAAAAGAAGATTTTGAAGATAAAAGAATTTAAGATAATTGAAAAAGAGAAAATTTAATTTCTTTCCAGTTAAGTTTTCTAATTGTATTAATTAAGGACAGCCCTCTTGAACATTTTTTATATTTAAGTTGTTGACTACCAATGATTTGTGAACTTCGGAAGTTAGTAAAAAGGGGGTGAACAAAAGATTTTATTTATTTTTCAAAGAAGAGAGTTTAAGAGAAGTTGTAAAATTTTTAACTATATCATAGCGAAAATCTCCAGGTTTTGGAGTAGTATAAACCCAGCATATACCTGTCTGTTCAAATGCTATTTTTATTGCTTCTTCAAGATATTCTTTTGTTGGTCTTCCTTTCGGCCATGAGGAATGAGGTGTGAAATAAATGCATGGAATTAAAATTTTCCCGGGACATAATTTATAATAAGTATTTATTTCAACAGGTAAACTTTTTGCTGATATTCCACATTCAGGCCATAAAGAATATGAATGTTGATAACCCCATAATACAGCATCAAAAAATGGAAGATATCCTTTATTAACAAAATCCTTTATTGAATTGTAATATACACATACACCAAAAAGCAATTTAGGATTTATTTCTTTTGTTTTCTCATAAATTTTTTTAGTATATTCAATTGTGTAAAAATTTAAATTTCCATCAAAATCATCTATCATCCATAATGTTAAATTTGGGTATTGAAGAGAAATTTTTGCAATTGCTTCAGCCCATTTTAAATAATCCATATCAAATGGTGGATATTTTCTTTCATTAATAGGTTTGTCTCTTCCAATAGGTGCTTCACTTGGAGGAACAGTATATACCCATACTTCTATTCCCTCTTTTTCTGCTTTCTCTAAAAATTTTGGTAAAAATTCAAGTTCTTTTTCTGAACGATAAGCAATTAAATAAGTATAACAATTTGCTCTCAGATCTTTTATTATTTCAACCATCTTTTCTATATCAGGGTTTCCATCTTTGTCATAAATCATTCCTGCATATAAAGATATTATTCCTCTTGCAAATGGGTCTTTTTTCTTTTTTCTATTTTTCATTATTTTAATATTTTCATTCTCTATTTTCTTTATATCTCTCATTTTAAAACTCTCCTCTTTCCCATCAAAATTCAATTTAAAATTACCTTCTTTGTTAATATTCCAAAATATTCGGGTTTCTGGCTTCTCAAATACAATTTTTTTACTTAATATTTCTTGGTTCTCTCCATAATAAATTTTAAATATCTTTTCTTCTTTTTCAATAGGTTTGTTTGCACATAAGTTTATAATTACTGGTTTTTTGCTATTATAATAAAATGTTCTATCTATATCCCAAAAACCCTCATCTTGATGAATAGAAACTGAAAATTGTAAAGGTATATTTATTCCTTCTAAAGTTACTTCATTTACATCTACATCTTTCTCTTTTCTTTTTGAAATTTCAACTTTATCTATGTAATAAATACCTTTATATCCTTTTGCACAAAAAAGTATTTTACCAACCTTTTCTTTAAATCTAACTTTATCAAGTGGAATACTTACTCTAACAATTTTCCCAACTGGTATATAAAATGAAAAAGATTGTAGTTTATTTCCAACTATCCATATTTCATCAAAGTCAGTAGAAAGTAAAATTAATGAGAATGGAGCCATATTGGAAGGTGGCATGAAAATTTTATCAGAGACAAAGAGTATATAAAATGATATAGTATTGAAATCTTTCCAATCAGTTAAAGTTGGTTCAATTGAAAAATATGGAGGATGTGAGGGTTTTATATCTTCATTACTTACAATAAATTTCCCACCTTTTTTACCATTTACAAAAAATTCCTCACTTAATAATAATTCACATTTTCTTGATCTCTCAGCATATCTTTTTCCACTCTCTTCTTCAAAATCATCAATAATTAAACTTTCCTCTGAAAATAAAAATGAAATAATTAAAGAAAAAATTATTAAAATTTTTCTCATCTTTTCGCCTCCTTTTTAATTTTTTCTAAAATTATATCTTCTATATTTGGAGAAAAAGGGAAAATAGAAAAAATTTTTGGAGCAATATAGCATGTATAATCATTCTCTATTTTATAAGCATCCTTTGTAGGTATATATCCAACAACCCCATTTGTATATCCAAATGTGAATAAATTCTTAAAAACCTTTCTTAAATTTAAATCATATTCACAAAACACTTCACCTGCCAAACCAATAAATTTTAATTCTCCTATTGAAATAAAATGAATAGGAAATTCAATATATGGATTATTCCTTAATTTATCATATTTTTCAATTGCTTCTTTTTCCCATTCATCAAGAAATTTTTCCCAATTAGGATTATCAATTTTTTTCAATAGTTTTTCTTTTTCCAATCTTATTTCTTTTTTCTTTGGTATTTTTAGAGGCAATAATATTTTCTCATAAAAACATTTTATATCTGAATTTACTGGAAAACCATATTTTTCAATTTTTAAAATCCTGTTTTTAATTATCTCACCATAAAGTTCAATATCTTGATTAGTTCCTTTTCCCCATCTGTTTTTATTTGTAACAGGGTCAATATCTCCACAGAATCCTTGAAAAAATATGCAGTAATTTCCATCATCTTCTATTTTCCTTATTACACCTCCTGGCCAATCAGCAGAAATAAAATCACCTTTTCCCAATACAACAGGATGGCATGCATAATTTATAAGATATATTTTTTCTTTTTTTCTTTTAAAAATTCCTACTTTTAATAAAGGGTCTACTGGATAAAAATTGCCATTTCTTCTATTAAATCCTATTGGTTCAATTGTTTCAAATCCAGCAAAAAATTCTCCCTCTTTTTCTGAATTTAAAGCAATTTTTACAGATTCTTTTATAAACGAATTTAATCTTATTAAATAATTTTTTTCCATTTCTCCTATTTCTCCACATCCTCTTAATTTCATTGTTGCAGGTCCTGTATGAGTATGAGTGCATGAAATAAGTATATTTGAAAAAGGCAAATTAAATTCTTTTGATATTTCATTTCTTATATTATCTGAAAATTCAATATCTAATCCAATAAGGTCACAACTTATTAAAATACATCTCTCTTTCCCATTATAAATAGATAAACACCTTACTTTTAAATCATCTTTTATATAATTTGCTTTCCTTTCAAGATAAAAACCATATCCAGTAAGTTCAATACCTAAAGGAGGATTTATTACCTTTTCTCCATATCCAGTTATTAATTTTTTCATATTTTACCTTTCAATTGCTCTCTATTTTTATAAATTTTCTCTATTGCATTTACTATATCTTTCATATCTTCCTTTTCAGCAAGTAAAACAGGATGAGGAATCCAAACTGCCTGTTCACATAATTTTTCTGCATTTGGACAGTAAATTTGTGAATAATCAATCTCTTTCCCATAATAGGGACAAGAAATAGGGCATCCTTCTGGACCTTTTGCTTTTTTCTGAAATAATGGGTTTTTATAAAGAGGAATTGGATAACCAGGCCAAACAGGAATTCCTTCAGCATTTAATGCTTTTATAAAAATTTCTCTTTCAATTTCCCATTTTTCTTTTATAAATCTAAACATATACAGATGATATGACCTTCTTGTAACTCTATTATCTCTTGGAACAATTTCTATTCCTTCAAAATCCTTCAAATTTTCATCAAGGTATTTTGCATTTTCCTCTCTTTTAATTGTCTGTTCCTCCAATCTTGTAAGTTGTGCAAGTAAAATTGCTGCCTGTAATTCTGTCATTCTTAAATTATCTCCAAGAATATAATGATAATACCATGGTTTATCTTTCCCTCTACCACAATTTGAATAACTTCTTGCAATTTCTTCAATCTCCTTATTATCTGTTAATAAAATCCCTCCTTCTCCACTTGTTATATTCTTACTCATCTGAAAACTGAAAGCACCACAATCACCTAATGCACCAGTTCCTTTGTTTTTCCATTTACTTCCCCAACTATGACATGCATCTTCAATTATTTTTAAATTGTATTTTTCTGCAAGTTCCAAAAAAGCATCCATATCTACTGGAAGTCCTGCAAAATGGACAGGAATAATTGCTTTTGTTTTTTCTGTTATTTTCTTCTCTGTATCTTTTGGATCAAGATTTCCTGTTTTAATATCTATATCTGCAAAAACAGGAATTGCATTTACTTTTAAAACACTTGAAGCAGTTGCTATAAAAGTATATGGAGGAACAATTACTTCATCTCCTGGTTTAATCCCACATGAAATTAGTCCAATTTCAAGTGCTGCTGTTCCATTTGTGCAACTTATACCATATTTAGCATCTTGAAATGAAGCAAATTTTTCCTCAAATTCCTTTACCTTTTCTCCATACCACCATTTCCCACTTTCAAAAACTTCAAGTAAATTTTTCTTCTCTTCTTCTCCAAATATAGGCCATGATGGAAAAGGTTTTTCCCTTACAGGTTTGCCCCCATATATCGCAAGTCTTTCCATCTATTCCCCTATTGTTAACCATTATTATTTTTTACATTATCCTTGTGCCAATTCCAAGTGAAATTTTAAATTATAAATTTTTATCTTGTCAAAACCCATCCACTTTTGATTTTATTTTTTTATCAATTGTGATATAATAAATTGATATTTAAAAGGAGGAAAAATGAAAGTAAAAATTGATGAGAGTGTTTGCACAGGATGTGGACTTTGTGTTGATATTTGTCCTGAAGTTTTTGAAATGGGTGAGACAGTATCAAAAGTAAAAAATGAAAATGTTCCACCTGAACTTGAAGAAAAAGTAAAAGAAGCAGCAGAAAGTTGTCCTGTTGAAGCAATTATAATTGAATAAGATTAGATGACCAGAGAAAAAATTATTTTATTTTTATTTTTTTTGTTATTAAAAGGAACGGGTGCTTTTTTTTTAAATGAAAAGCCAGAGGAGAAGGCAAGAAAATATCTAAAATTATCTTTATCTGAGTATAAGAAAGCAATAAAGGAAAATCCAAATAATGAGAAAGTTGTAAATGAATATGTTAAATTGTTAGAAGCAATAATTGGAAAAACAGAGGCAAAAATTGAACTTGCATTGATTTTTAAAGAAATAGGATTTGATGTTAGGGTTTCAGAATTATTGCTTGATATATCCTTAAAAGATAGAGAAAACGCCATTTTATATTTAGAAAAAAGAGTTGAACAAAGTAAGGATATAATTGAAAAAATTAATCTTTATTATCTTTTAACTGAAATTTCGCCTCAAAATCCATTATATTGGTATAATCTTGGAAAATTGTTGATTGGTATTAATAAAGAAGATGAGGGAATCTTAGCACTTCAGAAAGCGCATAAATATAATTTCAAAGATATTACACTTTTTTATTACCTTGCTATATATGAATTTAATAAAGGTAATTTTAAAAAGGCAAAGTCATATATTTATGAAGGGCTTGAGATTTCAGATGATATTTTATTACACAAAATACTTTTAAAAATTTATTTAATGGAAGGGGATAAAGAAATGGCAAACTTAGAAAAAGAAAAGATTAAAAATTTAATGGCAAAGAAGGAAGAAAGAGAAATAGAGAAAAAAGAGTTGGTTGAAAAAGAGGAGAAGAAAAAAATAGTTAAGAAGGAAAAGATAGAAGGTTTAAATCCATACATTTTTCTTGGAGTATCAAAAAATGAGCAGAAATTATATGTTGTTAAATTTGATGGGTATAGTTTTAATATAATAAAAGAGTATAAATGCACAACAGGTCCAAATATGGGAGACAAAGAGAAAAAGGGAGACAAAAAAACACCTGAAGGAGCATATTTACTGATTTCAAAATTAGAAGGCCCATCCCTTCCTTCTAAATATGGTATCTGTGCTTATCCATTAAATTTCCCAGACCCTATAGATAAAAGATTAAATAAGGACGGAGATGGTATATGGCTTCATGCAACTCCAATAGAAAGGCCTCCTTATAATAGTGAAGGTTGTGTTGTTGTAAATGATAAAGATATGCAAGAATTAACTTCCTATATAAATGTTGGTAAAACATTTATCTGTATTTCAAAAGAAAAATCATTTTTTTTAAATTTCCCATATTTGAAAGAGATAAAAAATACAGTTGAAAATTGGAGAAAAGCATGGGAAAGTAAGGATATAGATAAATATATAGAATTTTATGATGAGAATTTCTTTTCAGATGGAAAAAATAAATCGGGTTGGAAGGCATATAAGGAAAAAATAAATAAAAAGAAAAAATATATAAAGGTTGATATTTCAGATTTACAGATTTTGCCTTATAAAGAAACAA
>CAZCUO010000095.1:0-24831 GCA_964502135.1 uncultured bacterium | reverse complement strand
GTTAAAGAGCATAGATGTGCAATAATACTTTCAGGACAAAATTTATCACCAGAAGTTAGTGAAAATGACCCTGGAAAGGAAGAACTGCCTTTAAAAAATATTGAGCCCTTAAGTGAAGAAGGGAAATTTACAGCAGAAATTTTAAATGAATTTGAAGAAAAAGTTATATCATTATTAAAAAATTTAAATTCAAAAGCAAAATGTTTATTATTAAGGGGATTTTCAACATATCCAGATATTCAGACATTTGAGAATAGATATAAATTAAAAGCATGCTGTATAGCAACATATCCAATGTATAAAGGAATATCAAAACTTGTTGGAATGGATGTGATAGAATGTGGTGAAAAAATTGAAGATGAAATTGAAACATTAAAAAATGTCTATAATGATTATGATTTCTTCTTTCTTCATATTAAAAAAACAGATAGTTTAGGAGAAGATGGGAATTTTGAAGGGAAAGTAAAAATTCTTGAAGAAATTGATAGAAAAATAGAACCAATAAAAAATATGAAATTTGAAGCAATGGCAATAACAGGAGACCACTCCACTCCATCAGTTTTAAAAAGTCATTCATGGCATCCAGTTCCAGTAGTTGTTGTTTCTCCAAATACATTACCTGATGAAGTTGAAAGATTTACAGAAAGGGAATGCAGTAAAGGGATACTTGGAAATATTTATTCAAAAAATCTTATTTATATTTTACTTGCATGTTCTTTGAAACTTGCTAAATTTGGAGCATAAATGTTTAAAGGTGGAGTTAAATTACTGGACTTTAAAAGTTTAAGTAAAAATGAAAAGATTGAAGAATTTAAATATCCAGAAAAAGTTATAATCCCACTTTCCCAACATACTGGTTCTCCTGCAAAACCAGTTGTAAAAAAAGGTGATTATGTAGTTGAAGGACAAATTATTGGCGAAATAACTGGTTTTATAAGTTCAAATATTCATTCATCTGTCTCTGGAAAGGTTATTGATATTGTTCCTTGGGATTTACCAACAGGGAAAAGAACAATGAGTGTTATAATTGAGAGTGATGGAGAAGGAAAAAGTATTGAAAAAATAAAAAGGGACTGGCTTTCTCTTTCAAAAGAAGAAATAATAAATATAGTAAGGGATTCAGGCATTGTTGGACTTGGAGGAGCAGCATTTCCCACACATGTAAAATTAACCATTCCACCTGGTAAAAAAGCAGAATATGTAATTATAAATGGATGTGAATGTGAACCATTTTTAACATGTGATTATAGAGTATTAAAAGAATTTACAGACGAAGTAGTTGAGGGAATACAAATAATTGCAAAGGCAGTTGAAGTTAAAAAAGTTTTTATAGGAATTGAAAGTAATAAAATTGATTTATTGCCTCTTCTTAAAAATGCATTAAAAAATCTTAAAATATATATAGAGGTTGAAATAAAAATTTTGCCAGAAAAGTATCCTCAGGGGAGTGAAAAACATCTTATAAAATCAATATTAAATAAAGAAGTTCCATCTGGAGGGCTACCAATTGATGTGGGTTGCGTTGTTTTTAATGTCCAGACAACTCTTGCAATTAAACGGGCTGTATGCGATGGTATTCCTTTAACTGAAAGAGTTTTAACATGCACTGGACTTGTGAAAAAACCAAAAAATTTAAAGGTAAAAATAGGAACTTTAATTTCTGAAATCTTTAATTATTGCCAAGGAGAATTAAAATATGGAAGAAAAGTTATAACAGGTGGTCCAATGATGGGAATACAATTATTTGATTTAGATGTTCCTGTTATTAAAGGGACTACAGGAATAATTTTACTACCAGAAGAAAATCTACCAGAAAAAATTCAGCCGTGTATAAGATGTGGAAAATGTATAGATGTTTGCCCTATGTTTTTATTACCAAGCGAAATAGGAAAATATGTAGAATTTGGGAGATTTGATAAGTGTGAAAATTTAAATGTTTTTGATTGTATTGAATGTGGTTGCTGTGCTTATGTATGTCCAGCAAAAAGACCTTTAGTTGATTTTATAAAATGTGTAAAATTTAAATTGAGAAAAAAATGAAAGAAAATTTGTGTAAAATTTATTGTTCTCCTCATATACATAGTTCTGAAACAACTTCAAGGATAATGCTTTATGTAATTTTATCCCTTTTACCTGCAATGGCTGGAAGTGTGTATTTTTTTGGTTTTTATGTTATAAAGGTAATTTTCGTATCAATAATTTCATGTGTTTTAAGTGAATTTATATTCCAGTTTTTAATGAAAAAAGAAATAAGAATAAATGATGGAAGTGCAATTGTTACTGGAATACTTTTTGCCTTTGTTCTTCCACCAAGAATTCCATTATGGATTGTTGTTCTTGGAGGATTTATTGCAATTTTTCTTGTTAAGGAATTGTTTGGTGGAATAGGTTTTAATATTTTTAATCCTGCTTTAACAGCAAGAGCGATTTTGCTCGCTTCTTATCCAGTTGAAATGACTAAATTTATAAATGTGTTTGACTATCGTGTTGATGCAATAACTTCTCCTACACCATTATTTATTATGAAAGAAAATATAAATCAACAATTACCTTCATTATGGCAAATGTTTATAGGAACAAGACCTGGCTGTATAGGAGAAACAAGTACAATTTTATTACTTTTAGGAGCAATATTCTTACTTGCTAAAAAAGTCATTACATGGCATATACCAATTCCCTATATTTTAACTGTCGCTATTTTGTCTTTAATTTTTAAAGAAAATGTCCTTTATCAAATTATGGGAGGTGGTTTAATTTTGGGGGCTTTTTTCATGGCTACAGATTATGTTACTTCTCCAATAACAAGAAAGGGTAAAATAATATTTGGAATAGGTTGTGGAATAATAACTTATTTAATTAGAAAAGCAGGTGGTTACCCTGAAGGTGTCTGTTATTCAATATTATTTATGAATATGCTTGTTCCTTTAATAAATAGATATACTTTACCCAAAAAATTCGGGAGTAAAAAATGAGTAAAAAAGAGATATTTACAGGAATAATTGTTTTAACATTTATCTGTATATTCTCTGGTTATCTTCTTGCACAAGTTTATAAAACAACAAAACCCAAAATTGAACAAATAAAAGCAGAACAGGAAGAAAAATTAAATAAAGAGATATTTCCTGAAGGAGAAAAATTTGAAGAAAAAGAAGTAAATGGAATTAAATATATCTCTGTTTTAGATTTAAATGGAAATGAAATTGGAAAGATATTTGAAGTTAAAAGTTTAGGTTATGGTGGATATATATATTTTAAAGTAGGTGTTGATAATGAGATGAAAATAAAAAAGATAAAGATTAAAGAACATAATGAAACACCCGGACTTGGTGCAAAAATAACAGATGAGAAATTTTTAAATCAATTTATGGGGAAATCAAAAGAAGAAATTTATTTAAAAAAAGACAAATTAGATGGGAAAATAGATGCTATTACAGGAGCAACAATTTCTTCAAGAGCAATAGTAGAAGGTGTTAGAAAATTATTAGAAAATATTGAAAAAGGGAAACAAAAATGAAATTTTTATGTTTACAAGGTAGCCCAAGGAAAAATGGGAATACTGCAACACTTTTAAAAATATTTTGTAAAGAAGCAGAAAAATATGGTTATAAAACAGAAATTATTAATCTTGTTGATAAAAACTTTTCTGGATGTATGGAATGTTTTCAATGTCAAAAAGTTAAAGATAAAGTGGGTTGTGTAATTAAAGATGATATGCAAGAGATTTATGAAAAATTTATGAAAACTGACTTTATTATATTAGCAACACCAGTATTTTGTTGGTCATTTTCATGGCTAATTAAGAAATTTCTTGATAGGACTTTTTGTTTTGATAAGTATAATGAAGATGGAAGTTATGTATCAATTGTAGAGGGAAAAAAAATAGGACTTATTTTAACCTCTGCAGGGGATGAATTTGAAGGAGCAGATTTAGTAGTTGAAAGTTATTTAAGAATGGTAGAATATCATAAAATGAGAGATATAGGTAGAATTTGTGTATGTGGCATATCAAAAAAAGAAGATATTTTGAAGAAAGAAGTTAGAGAGAAAATAAAGAATTTTTTAAAAGAAATTAAAAATGGAAAATAAAAAATTGTTTGATTTTAAAGTTTTTTTAAATGGCATATGGAAAGAAAATCCTATTTTATTTATTATGCTTGGGTTATGTCCTGTTCTTGCTGTTAGTGGTGCAGTAAGAGATGCTCTTGGTATGGGTATTGCTGTAATATTTGTTTTAACTGGTTCAAATTTTGTGATATCTCTTATAAGAAAAATAGTCCCAAATCATGTAAGAATTCCTGTTTTTATTGTTGTTATTGCTACCTTTGTTACAATTACAGATTATATTCTTGCTGCATATTCTCCACAAATTCATAAAAATCTTGGTGTTTATCTTCCCTTGATAGTAGTCAATTGTATAATACTTGGACGTGCAGAAGGATTTGCTTCAAAGAATAATGTTATTAATTCTATTCTTGATGGTCTTGGAATGGGAATAGGTTTTACTTTAATAATTTTTATTATCTCTTTAATTAGAGAAATACTTGGAAATGGAACTTTCTTTGGTATAAATATTTTAGGAACAAATTTTAACCCATTTTTAATAATGATTATGCCACCTGGTGCCTTTTTTGTAATTGGATTTTTAATTGCATTAAAACAAAAAATTGAAAAGGGAAGGAAAAAATGTTAAATGAAGCAAATTTATTTTTTATATTCCTTTCTGCATTTTTGATTAATAATATCTTACTTATAAGATTTTTGGGTTTATGTTCTTTTATTGGTATCTCTACAAATGTAAAATCTTCTATTGGAATGGGAATTGCCGTTGTTTTTGTTACTGTTATGGCATGTAGTTTAAGTTGGGTTGTTTATAACTTTTTACTTGTTCCATTTGGTCTTGAATATTTACGAACAACAACATTTATTTTAACAATAGCATCTTTTGTTCAATTTGAGGAAATGATTATAAGAAAGAAATTACCAACTCTTTATCGGGCATTTGGAATTTATTTGCCTCTAATAACAACAAATTGTGCTATTTTGGCAAGCGCATTTCTTGGAATAGATTATAAACTTTCTTTCATTCAAAATATATTTTTTTCACTTGGAATTTCATCTGGCTATTGTTTTGTAATAATAATTTTTGCAACAATTAGGGAAGAAATTGAAATTGCACCAATCCCTGAAAATTTTAAAGGTATTCCAATTGCTTTTATACTTGCAGCACTTATGAGTTTGGCATTTCTTGGATTTAAAGGGCTTTTCAAACTTTAAAATTAAATGTTTTTTATATTTCCGTTAAGAGATGAATATGGTGTAAAAAGATTTCCAGTTATAGTAACATTTATAATTTTTGTAAACTGCCTTATCTTCTTCATTTTTGGTTTCAGACATAATTATCAACAAATTGTTTTAAAATTTGGCTTTATTCCTGAAAATTTTTCATTCAAAAATATTATAACTTCAATGTTTCTTCATGGAGGGATTACCCATCTTGGATTTAACATGTGGTATTTATGGTTATTTGGAGATAATATTGAAGATAGATGGGGAAGATTTAATTTTTTAATTTTCTATTTACTATCTGGCATTTTTGCATCAATTTTATATTGTGAACTTATCCCTCAAAAATTTTATAAAGTCCCTGTAATAGGTGCCTCAGGAGCAATTTCAGGAATTCTTGGTGCCTATGCAATTTTATTTCCAAAAAGTAGAATTGATTTTAAATATTTTATTTGGTTTTTTTGGCTTATAAGAGCAGGAGAATTTGAAATTTATTCCTATATATGGCTTTTTTTCTGGTTTTTTATACAAGGTGTATATACATTGCTTGTTTCTTTATATTCTTTTCAATCTCAAGTTGCATATGCAGCACATTTTGGTGGATTTCTTTTTGGAGCAATTATTGGAATTGGAACAAAACTTTATAGAGAGGCAAAATATAGAGAAAATGTTAAACTTGGTAAAAATATGCTTTTGCAGATACTGGGCGAAGGAGAAAAAAAACATTATACAGATGAACAGATTAAAGAAATAGAAAGTTTAAAAAAGAAAATTATGGATGTCATTTATGAAAATAGGATTCTTGCAACAAAATTTTATATAGATGCAGTTAAAAATTATACTGATTTATGTCTTTCAGAAAAAATACAATATGAAATTGCAGATTCTTTAAATAGACAAGGAGAAAAAGAATATGCTTTAATTGCATATAGAAATTTTATTTTAAATTATCCATTTAGTAAACTTGCAGACAATGCTTTACTTGTATTTGGAAAAATTTGCTTTGAAAAAGGTGATTATGAAAAAGCAAAACAATCATTTTTACAGATAGTAATTTTTTATACTTATAGTGATGTATATGAAGAGGCGAAATATTATCTTGAAAAGAAATTACCACAAAAACTTATTTCCAGATTATAGAAAATGCGAAAAGATTTTTACCTTCAACTGAAAAAACATTTTTTCCATCAGGAAGAGAATGAAGAAAAGAAACCCTTTCTTTTAAATTATATTTCCATAAAGTTTTCTTATCGTGAGAAAGAAAATAGAAGAAATTACCTTTTTTACCACAAAGCAATTCAAGTATTTCATTATTAAAAACAGTAAAATTAATTTCTTCATCAACTTTAAAATTTTTAACTTCATTTCCTGAAAAATCATAAAGATATATTTTGCCTTTATCCGTCTCAATAGATACATAATTTTCACTACTTTTTATATTAATTATCCTCTCTTTTATTTCCTTTTTCCAATTTAAATTTCCGTCATCTTTATAGCAAAAAAATAACCCTTTTTCTGTTCCTATAAAAACTATTTCTGCATTGTCTGTTATATTAACAGATGTAATTATATCAGGCAAAATCAAATCCCAAAAAATTTCTCCATTTTTATCTATATAGAAAAATTTATTATTAATTCCAAAAACTATAAATTTCCCATTTTCTGAAATATCAATTCCTCTTCCATAATTTCCTGTTTTTTTAGTCCATAATATTTTGCCATTACATGAAATAAAATATAGTTTCCCCTCAAGTGTAAAAACTGAAAAATAATCACTTGTTGGAGAAATGGCCGAAGCAACGACTTTTTCAGAAAATTTTAATGATTTTATTAATCTCCCTTTTTCATTAAAAAGATAGATAGAACCTGTATCAGTTCCAATTAAAATTCTTTTACCATCTTTAGAAATTTTTAAATCTGTTATTAAACTATCTGCTTCATAACTCCATAAAAATTTTGTTTCTGGTAAATATAACTCTGGTGGAATATCAAGTCCCTGAAAGTTAAATACAAATCTTTTTATAAGATTTGGAATAAATTTTATGTCATCAATTTTATATTCATAATGTTCAAACCATTTATTCCTATCAACCGAAAATATATCAACATTTAAAATATATGTATCAATAATTTTTGTTAATGATGGCTTTAAAATATAGTCAGCATTTAAAATTTTCCCAGCAATTCTTAATTCTTCATCTTCAATCTCTTTTTCAATAAATTTCTGCTCATTTAAAACTTTTTCAAAATCTTCCCTTGAAATAAGAATAGTATTTTTAATATTTTTCACTTCATTTAAAAATAGATTAAAAAATTCAGTTTGAATAAAAGATGGAACATCAATATAAAGAGGGGATAAAACTATAATCAAATTTTTCCTTAAAAGAAAATTTATATTCTTCATTCTTTTTTCAATAAAATCAAGTGAATAATCTTTACCCCAATAATTTTTACTCTCAATAAATTTTCCTATTTCACGGTATAAATTTAATGCTTGATTATACATACCTTCTCTTTCATAAATTTCAGCAAGTTTTATATAGTAATTTGCATCAGGAATTATAGATTTATTAATATATGCTTCAAAATATAAAATTGCTTCTTTAATATAGCCATTTTCTAAACAAAAATCACCAATAATTCTATTAATAAAAGCAGTTGGTGTTGCATATTTTAAATATAATAAACTTTCTTTATCCATTGGCCATCCATTAGGCCAGTTAGAAGGTATAAATGGTTCACTTTTTTCTGTTTTTTCCTTTGCTTTTCTTAAACATAAATCGGCTGATTTTATATCACCTTTATCTGTGTAATTATTTGCTTTTTCAATATATTTCCATACATCCTTATGAAAAACTACGGAAAGATATTTATTTTTCTCATACCATTCTGCTCCAAAAGAGAAAAAGAAAAAAATAGAATAAATAAAAATATTTTTTTCATAAGTTCTCCTTAAATATTAATAAACCAAATTGTTCAGGAATATCTATTCTTCCTGTCCATGTTGAACTTATATAATCATGTATCTCTCTTTGGAAATTGACCCTAAAAACCATCCCTTTTTCTATTTTTTCAATTCTTAAATCCTTAATGGGAATAGCAACTTCTGCTAACCATTTTGCTTTTCTTCCCACAGTTGCGTCTGTTTTAACTTTCCAATCTGATTTCCAAAATTTTTCAATATCATCATCCTTATAAAGTTTCCAAATATAACTATATTTTATATCCATTAATGGATGAAAAACAAATTGATACCATTCTTTTGACAAATTTTCTATATTTAATGATATAGTGATGAAATCTCTTGTTTCATAATTAATATAATTTTTAGAAGGATTTTCACATATAAATAAGAAATAGATATTTTCATCATCATAGCAACTCGCAACTTTTGTTTGAATCTCAGATAAAATTTTTTCATCAACTATTGAAATAAATTCATTTGTTTCTTCTATCATTCTCCATATTTTTTCACTATCTTCGCCATCAACTTCTATAGGAATATCTGTTTTAAAGGAATAAATCACTTTTTGTCTTAATTCTTGAATTCCTAACTTACTTCTATATATTTCTTCTCTAATTGTATTTATTTTATTTTTTAAACTCAAAGGAATTTTGGGATCTTTCAAATAAATATTTGCTTTTGTCCTTATAGGTTCTACATTTGCCTCTGATAATCTGACAAGAATTTCAAATCCAGTATAGTCACCCATTCTTGAAAGTCCGTAAGCAGATAAAAGTTTAATTTCAAGTTCAGAATCATAAAGTTTTTTCAAAAGGTATGAAGAATAATATTTATCATTTAAAAAAATTAATCCCTCAACTGCAAGTTTTTGATAGTTTATATTTTCGTTATCTATATTCTTTAAAATTATTTTTAATCCATCACTTTTCCCCATTTTTGCAAGCGCCCAAGCACATATTAATTGATATTCGGGATCAAAATGGTTTAATCCTTGTTTTAAAATATTTATTGAATTTTTATCTTTAATTTCTCCCAGAATAATTGCACATAATTTTTTCATCTCCAAATCTGGTTCTTTTATTAATTCTCTAACATTTTTAGCAAACAATTTTTCAGGATTATTTCTTAAAATTAAAAGTGCTTTTTCTCTAACATCTGGATATTTACTATAAAACATTTTTAAAAGTAATTTCTTTATTTCTTTTGAGTTAACAAAATTTTCGATCTTTTCCATTATAAAATCTCTTTCCTCTTTTCTAAAACTTTCAATTTTCAAAATAGATTCTTTAATAAGTTCTTCAAGATATCTTGAAGATGCCTTTTTTATTCTCATATCAGTATCATTTTTCTCCATATAAACAAGATTTTTAATGTAATCATCATCAAACCTATCAAGAAAATAAAATCCTTCAATTGCAGCGTATCTAATATCTTTATTTTGACTTTTTAAATATTTTTTCAATCGTTCTTTTACTAAGTCTAAATTCCACTTTCCTATTTTTCCAAGTTCAATAATGGCAATTTTTTTACATTCAATATCAACATCTTTATTTTCAATAAATTTTATAAGAGGATGAATAAAAAGTGGATCATTCAATCTTTCAATTACATTTATCGCTTCATTTCTCACAGTCATTGACTTATCAGCAAGACATTTAACTATTTCTGGATAGGAAACTGGGTTTTTAAACTTTTCAAGGCCCCATAAAGAATAAATTTTTACATTCTCATTTTCATCATTTAAACCATTAATTAACCCTTCTATACCCTCTTCTTGTTTTAATCTTACTATTGTTTTTATTGCTTCTATTTTTAATTTCACAGAAGGTTCACTTAACAATCCTTCAATTTCTTCAATATTTAATGCTTTAAATTTTTCAAGTAACCACAATGCCCTAATTTTTACTTCATCGCTTTCATCCCCAAGCAATTTAACAAGATAAGGAATACATCTTTTATCATTAGCACTATCAAATAAAGATATTGTTAATAATTTAATATTTTCATTATCAGTATTAAAACAGTTAAAAACATTATTCAATTCATTTTCACTCATTGACTTGAATGTATTTCTTGAAATATTTTTCCACATCAAACTTCTTAAAGCGATTAAAATTGCTTCTTTTACTTTTATATTCTCGTCATTAAGATGGGAAATTAGAACTTCAATAGATTCTTCATTACCGTATTTACCTATTCCCAGTGCCCCATAATAACGAACCTGCCAATAAGAATCATTTAGTGCAGAAATAAGTGAATCAATAATATCTCCTTCTCCAAATTTAAAAAGTCCTTTTATCCCATACAACCTAACCTGCCAATGAGAATCATTTAATGCCTTTTTATAATAATCTATGCATGTTGAATCTCCTATTACATATAAAGCATAAGAAGCCATAGTTCTTATTTCTTTATCTTCATCGTCAAGTAAAATACCAAGTTCTTCAAAATAAACCTTGTCTTTGTCATTTAGAACTTTTTTAATAAATTCAATCTTTTTTATTTTTGTCCCATATAGAACAACAGAACTGGCACTAAAACTATTTACAATCAAGCAGAAAACTAATATAAAATTAATTTTTTTCATATTTTTCATAGTAATATTTAGGAAAACCTATATCAACAACCTTTATTTTGCCTGTATATTCAGGACCTTTACCCACAAAAAAACCTTTTTTTAAAAAACCCATACTTATTGTTAAATCACTTTTAACACAAACATTATGAATTTCACCAGTATCGGCATCAAGACCCGAAGGTATATCAACTGAAACGACAAATTTTTTATGTTTATTAATTAATTCAATCACTTTTTTTATTTCCCCTTTTATTTCTCCTTTTATTCCTATACCCAAAATTGCATCAATTATAATATCATTATATTTAAACTCTTCTAATTTTAAACTAAAGACATTCTGTGTGTCAACACCCAAATTGTTAAGTATTTTATAATTTTTAAATGAAATTTCAGTAAATTCTTCTGGACTGCCAAAATAATATACACTTAAAGGAACTCCATAATTGAATAAATATCTTGCAATGACAAATCCATCTCCTCCATTATTCCCCTTACCACAAAATATTAAAAATTTTTTGTTTTTAATATCTCTTATCTCTCTTCTTAAAACATAAAAAGATTCTCTACCAGCATTTTCCATCAATATAAGAGTACTAATTCCAAACTTTTCTTCTGTTTCTCTTTCAATTTTTAAAATATCATCTTTCCCTAAAATAATTCTTCTCATTTTTCAACCTTCTTATAAGTTTTCTTGCAATTCTATCAACTGGACCAGCCCCAATTGTTAAAATTATATCCCCTTCCTTTTTAATTTCATCTATATATTCAACAATTTCATTAAAAGTTGGAAGATAAATTGCTTCTTTACCGTTTTTTCTTATTTTTTCAACAAGTATTTCCGCATTAATAAGTTTTTTTTCAATTAATGAATCTCTAACAAAGTAAATATCAGGAACAACTATTTTATCTGCAAGATTAAAAGATTTTGCAAATTCTTTCAATAGAAATCTTGTTCTACTATACTGATGTGGTTGAAAAATTACAATCAACCTTCTGCCAGGAAAAACATTTTTTATACAAGAAATTGTTGACTTTATCTCTGTAGGATGATGTCCATAATCATCAATAATAGTAATTCCAGCAATTTCTGCAAGTATTTCGCATCTCCTATGGACACCTTTAAATGATTCAAGTCCTTTTTTAATCTTTTCAAAAGGTAAAGATAAATATAATCCCACTCCTATAACTGCAAGACAGTTTAAAACATTATGTGTTCCCCAAAGATTAACTTTGAATAGGTCTATTTTTTTATTTTTAAAGTAACATTCAAAACTTGTTTTCCTATTTATAAGTTTTATATTCTTCGCATGTATATCGCCTGAATTTAAACCATATGACAATTTATTTACTTTCTCATTTTTTACTACATCCCTCACTGTTTTGTCTTCATTACAGTAAATCAAAATACCATTTTCTTTAAGATTTTTTATAAATTCTTTAAATGCTTTTTTTATATCAGTTAAATCACGATAATAATCAAGATGGTCTTTTTCAATATTTGTAATAATTGCAATTTCTGGAAAATAATTTAAAAACGACCTTTTATATTCACACGCTTCAACAACAAGAAATTCACCTTTCCCTACCCCTGAATTTCCTATATTTATAATTTCTCCTCCTATAAGAAAAGAAGGAGAAAGATTTGATTTTTTTAAAAGATTTACCACTAATGCAGATGTTGTTGTTTTTCCATGAGTTCCAGCAACAGCAATTCCTCTTTTTCTCTTCATAACAAGACCAACTGCTTCTGGATAACTCAATAAAGGTATTTTTAACTCTTCACTTTTTCTATATTCTGGATTGTCAGAAAGTATTGCCTGAGAATATATAACAATGTCAATTTTGGAAGTTATATGACTTTCCTTTTGTCCAATATAAACTTTTATTCCATTTCTCCTCAATTTTTCTATTATGGGTGAATAATTTTTATCTGAACCACTTACTTCTTTACCAAAATTTTTTAATATTTTTGCAAGACCACTCATTCCAATTCCACCGATTCCTATAAGATAGACATTTTTTGAATTTTCAAAAATTTCTTCAATCTTTTTCATTTCTTAAAAATTTCAAAATGATTTCTTTAATTTTCCCTTCATCTGTAAGAGTAATTTTTTTAAGATTTTCTTTTATATTTTCGCATTTTACAATAAATTCTTCAAATAAACTTGTAAATTTTTTTTTGTTTTCCTCTTTTTCTTCCATAACAAAACAACATCCTTTATTTTCTAAATATTTTGCATTTTCTATTTGATGTCCCCCTGCATAAGGATAAGGAATTAAAAAGGCGGGTATTTTCTTTTCAACTATTTCTACAATTGTCCCTGCACCACTTCTACAAATAATAAAATCACAAACAGAATAAATTTTTGTCATATCGTAAAAAAAGTCAAAAACAATCCCATTAAAATTTTTTTCTTTATAAAACTTCTCAACAAACTCTTTTTCTTTACCGGCAATATGAATAATTTGAAAATTTTTTTGTTTGAAATATTCAATATTTTCACAAATTAATGAATTTAAAAATTTTGAACCCTGACTTCCTCCAAAAACGAGCAAGTTTTTTTTGTCTTTAAGACCTAATTCTTTCAATACCTCCTTTCTTTCATATTCTTTTTTTAAATCGGATATTAAAGGAAAACCAGTAATTTTACATTTTCTTTTCGGCAATTTATCAAAACTTGGAAATGTTAAAAAAATATAATCAACAAAAAATGAAAGAAGTCTTGTGGCTTTACCAGGAACATAATTTTGCTCATGAATAAATGTTTTTTTCTTTAGAATTTTGGCTCCGATAATAAATGGGACAGAAACATAACTACCTGTGCCTATAACAATTTTGGGATTTTCTTTTTTATAAAGAAGAATTGAAAGAATCAAAATGTAGAAAAATTTAAAAATAAAAAATAAAAAATTCTTTTTTGTTAATCTAATAGTTGGGATGATTCTATAAGTAAATTTTTTTTTATTGAGCCATTTTATTATAAATTCTCTTTCAGGAATATAAAATTTAACTTCTTCATTTCCAAACATCTCTCCAATTGCAAGTCCAGGAAAAAAATGGCCTCCTGTTGGTCCAGTTACAATTATTATTTTCATAATTAAATTATAACATATGGTAAAATTTAAAATATGGAAATGAAAAAAGCAATAGGATTAATTTCAGGGGGACTTGACAGTATTCTTGCTCTCCAATTAATAATGGAACAAGGATTTGAAATAATAGGCATTTTTGTTAAAACTCCTTTTTTGGCAAATTTTGGAGAAAAAACTATAGTAAATTTAAAGAATCTTTCAAAAGAGATGAATTTTAAATTTATTGTCATTGAAGCAGAAAATGATTATATTGAAATGGTAAAAAATCCTTTGTTCGGCTATGGGAAAAATTTAAATCCATGTATTGATTGTCATATATATATGGCAAAAAAGGCTAAAGAAATTATGGAAAAAGAAAATGCATTATTTGTTTTTACTGGAGAAATTCTTGGTCAAAGAGGTAAATCCCAAAATTTAAATGCATTAAAATTGGTTGAAGAGAAATCATCTTTAAAAGGTAGAATTTTAAGACCTTTAACGGCATTGAATTTACCACCAACAAATATTGAAAAAGAAGGTGTTGTTAAAAGAGATTTACTACTTGGTATAAAAGGCAAAGAAAGAAAATTACAATTATATCTTGCTCAATTAAAAAATTTAAAATATTTTGAAACTCCCTCTGGAGGATGCCTTTTAACTGACCCAATTTTTTGTAAAAAATTAAAAGATTTATTTGAAAATTCTGAAAAAATTGATTTAAACGATTGTTATATTTTACAGATTGGAAAACATTTTAGAATATCACCTGAAACAAAATTAATTATAACAAGAAATATTGTTGAAACTGAAAAAATAAAAAATTTTTTAAATGAAAAGGATTTTATACTCTTTTCGGAAAATTCAGAAATTATTGGAGTAATAAAGGGGAAAATTACAGAAATATGCTTTGATATTTATGGTGCATATCTTAAGAAAGAAATTAATGTTATTGAATTAAAAAATTTAAAAGGAGAAACTCTTGAAAGAAAGATTGTTAGAAAAACAGAAAAAATAATTTATCATAATTATTTAATATGAAAAAAATTATACCCAAAGAAAGATTTTATAGAAGTTTTATTGAAGGGAAAGAATTTTTGAAATTTGAAGTTAAAGTTAAAGAAACAGACCTTCTTATTATAGCAAAAAAAAATTTGAAAAAAGAAATTTATAATGAAGTTAAAAAGCAGAGAGAGATACTTGAAGAATATATTAAAAAGAATCCAAAATTTTATTATTCATTTACACCTGTTATTGCTGAGTCAGAAGATGAAATAATTAAACTTATGTCTAAAAGTTCTTTATTAACAAAAACCGGACCAATGGCTTCTGTAGCAGGTGCAATAGCAGAAATAATTGGTAAAAAATTTTTGGATTTTTCAGAGGAGATAATAATTGAAAATGGAGGGGATATTTTTGCAAAAATGGGAAGAAATTTTATAGTTGGTATTTATGCTGGGAAATCTCCTTTTTCAATGAAAATTGGTATAAAATTGAAAGGAAGAAATATTCCTTATGGAATTGCGACTTCAAGTGGAACTTTTGGTCATTCATTCAGTTATGGAGATGCTGACGCTGTGTGTGTTGTTTCTCCTTCGGCAACACTCTCAGATGGAGCCGCAACTTATTTTGGAAATTTGATAAAAGAAAAAATAGATAAAGATATAATAATAGAAGAATTGAATAATTTCCCATTTATAGAGGGAATCATTATTATTAGGAAAAAGGAAATATTTATATGGGGAAATATAGAAATCGTTTCATTGACTGGTTAATTAAAAAAAGAACAACCTTTGGATGGTTATTTTTTTTGATAGTTGCAATATTCTGGAGAGGAAACATTAAAAAATTTTTTATAGGACTCCCTTTCATAATAACAGGTGAATTTTTTAGAATTGTTTCATCAGGAATAATAAAAAAAAATGAATTTCTTGCAAAGAATGGAATTTACAGTATATTAAGACATCCATTATATTTTGGTAGTTTTCTTATAGGCCTGGGGTTTTCAATTTCTTCAAATAGTCTCGTTATATATATATACTTTTTTATTTTTTATCCCTTAATTTATTTTTTCACAATTAAAAGGGAGGAAGAATTTCTTTTAGAAAAATTTAAAGATGAGTTTGAAAATTATAAAAAAAGTGTCCCTGCATTTTTTCCAAGATTTTATTTTAATAATATTTTTAAAGGATTTTCTTTTGAAACATTTTTAAAAAACAATGAGATTTTAAACCTATTGGTTATAATTTGCCTTATTCTTTTTTTATTAATAAAATCCAGTTAAAAATTTAAAATTCAAAAGAATATAACTTATACTTACAGCAACAAAATTGGGTAAAAACATTAGTTTTATCCATTTTCTCCACCCAACTTTTATTCCTTGACTTTCAAAAAAACCATATGCAACAACATTTGCACTTGCTCCAATTGGAGTAAAATTTCCACCCATGTCAAGACCTAAACTTGCACTCCAAATAAGATATGTAAATCTATAAGGAACATATTTAGAAATATGTCTTATTAAATATCCTATACTCATTGCTTCAGGAACATTATCTATAAATGCACTTGTTATTGCACTAAACCAAAACAAAACAAAGTTCATTTTTAATCCATTTTGACTGAAATCCTTCATTTTAAACGAAAATTTTTTAATAACTTCTGTTTTCTCAAGAGAACCAACAATTACAAATAAAGAGACAAAAAATAAAAGTGTTTCTATATCAATTTCTCTAAGTATATTTTTTAACTTATTATGAGAACCTTTTAATGAAAGAATCACAATTGAAGGTAATAAACTGCAAATTCCGATACTTAATGGGAAAAATTTTTTAATAAAATCTCTAAAAATTAAAAGAACAACAACACTTATAAGTCCAAATACCCCATGTTTTAATAAAATTTTATCCTCAATTGCTTCTTCAGGAACAATCATTTCTAATGCTTTTTTATCAATTTTTTCTTTAACTTTAAAAATATATTTTTCATTCATTTTATAAAAAACAAAAATTGCACCTATTCCAGAGATTAAACTTAATAAGTAATTGTGTATAAAAAAATCAGTAAAACCAAGTTTAAACATTGAACCAAGTATTACATTTGGAGGGTCTCCCATTAATGTTCCAGCACCTCCAATATTTGCAAGACAAACCTCAGCAATTATTAAAGGAATAGAATCCATTTTTAAAATTCTGCATAAAGTATATGTAAGTGGAGAAAGAAAAGTGAGAACAGTTATAGAATCAACAAATCCGGATAAAAACCATGCAAGTAAGGGGAAAAAGAGAAATATTTTTACAATGTCATAATTTAACTTTTTAATAATTTTTATTGAAAGATAATTGAAAAATCCTGAAATTTCTGTCACTTTAACGATTAAAAATATTCCAAAAAGAAACGAAATTGTATCCCAGTCAATATAATTGTGTATTTCTTCAAATTCATATACTTTAAATAGAATTAAAAGCAAAACACCAGATAAAGCAACATAAACCTTTGGAGTTTTCTCAATTGCTATAAAAAAATAAGTTAAAATAAAAATTAAAATACTTAGGATTGCTTTTATATCCATTTAACAAATTGCTCTTATAATATCATTTCTCGTTATAAATCCAACTGGTTTATTTTTATCATCAACTACAACAAGACGATTTACTTTATATTTCCTCATAAGTATAAGTGCTTTCATAACAGAAGCATTTTCATCAATTTTTATAACTTCTTTATTCATTATATCTTCTGCTATAAGTAAAGGAGTTATGCATTCAAGAGTCATCAAAATTTCTGAAAAAGCATCTGCAAAAAAAGGGAATTTTTCAAGCAGTTCAACTTCTTTTTTAGGTAACACTAAATTTTCAAGAATTTCTTCTATACAAACAATCCCACATAAAATTTCATTTTCGTCAACAACTGGAATTATATTAAAATTTGTTTTTGAAAAAATTTCAAGAATTTCTTTCATTGTTGTATATTTATTTACAATTGGAATTTCTTTTTGCATATAATCTTTAACTTTTTTCATTCTTTTTCCTTTTTTTGTTTTTTAGGATATAATATTTTTCATTTTTTGTAAAATTTTGACAATTTAAATTTATTTGTTAAAATAAAAAACTATATAGAGAGGAGAAAAAATGGAGTTAAACATAAAAGAATTTTTAGAAGCAGGTGTATATTTTGGACATCCAACTAGACAGTTTGATCCAAGGATAAGACCTTATCTTTATGGAAAAAGACAAGGTATATATATTATAGATATTGAAAAAACTATTGAAAAAATTAAGGAAGCAGGTGAATTTCTTAAAAAAGTAGCATCCCAAAATAAAAAAATTTTATTTGTAGGAACAAAAAAGCAAGCAGAATCAGTGGTTAAGGAAATGGCTGAAAAATGTAAAATGCCATATGTAAATTATAGATGGATAGGAGGGACATTAACAAATTTTAATGAAATTAGAAAAAGAATAGAAAGGCTTGAGGAAATAGAAACTCTTGAAAGTTCTGGGAAAATTAATTTATATACAAAAAAAGAAATACTTTTAATTCAAAAAGAAAAAGAAGAATTATTAAAAAAATTTGGTGGCATTAGAGAAATGACTGATTATCCAGGTGCAATAATTGTTGTTGATGTAAAAAGAGAAATCAATGCAATCAAAGAAGCACAAAAAATGAAAATCCCAACAATTGGAATTGTTGATACTAATGGAAATCCTGAACTTGTTGATTATCCAATACCTGCAAATGATGATGGTCTTAAGTCTATTCAAGTTGTTCTTTCTAAACTTGTTGATTATATAATTGAAGGTTTTAAAGAAACTGGATATATTTATGAAGTAAAAGAAAATACTGAAAAAGGAGAAAAAGAATGAAAATAGATGTTACTAAAATAAAAGAACTGAGAGAAAAAACTGGATTGGGAGTAATAGAGTGTAAAAAAGCACTTGAAGAAACAAATGGAGATATAAATAAAGCAATTGAAATACTTAAAAAAAGAGGTCTTGAAATCTCAGAAAAAAAGAAAGATAGAGAGGCAAAAGAGGGTTTGATTGGTTCATATATTCATACTAATGGGAAAATAGGCGTCCTTGTAGAAGTAAATTGCGAAACTGATTTTGTGGCTAAAAATTATGAATTTAAGGAACTGGTGAAAGATATATGCCTTCAAATAGCCGCTGGAAATCCTAAATGGATAGATATTGAATCAATACCAAAAGAAGTTATTGAGGTAAAAACAAATGAAATTAAAGAACAATTTAAAGATAAACCCCAAAATATTGTTGAAAAAATTATAGAAGGAAAACTTAATGAATTTTATAGAGAAAATGTTCTTTTAAAACAACCTTTTATAAAGGATGAAAATATAACAATAGAAGAATATATAAAGTCAAAAATAGCAAAACTTGGAGAAAATATAAAAATAAAAAGATTTGCAAGATTTGAAATTGGAGAATAAAATAAATAAAAGAAAGGAGGTATAAATGGAATTTGAAGTTGGATATATGTTGGCGCTTGTAGTGATTGGGATTAGTTTTCTTGGGTTTTTCTTGTCTATGATGATAGATGAGGTTAATAGAAAAAAGGCAGTTATCACATTTATTTTATCTCTGATTCTCTTTGGACTTGGGGTTTACTATTACTATGTTGTTGGTTTATGGCAAAGACAAAGTGGGACTCCATCTGTAAATAAACTTAACTATTATCTTTATTTGTATAGAGGGCCTCAACAACCTGAAATGTCTGTAATACCTTATCAGCAAGAAAAATAATAAATGAAGAAATTAATTTGGGGTGTTTTTTTTATATTTGTAGTAAATATTTCTTTTTCCTTTACAAACAATGAAGAAATAATTTATATTGTTGATTTTGCTTCAGTAAAACTTTTTCCTAATTATAACAAAGAAACGTTAGTCCATCAAAAAATAAAGATAAATGGAGAAAAAGGGAAAAAATTAAGCCATTTACAAATACCATTTGATTCTGAAAGAGAAAAGGTTAAATTTATTGAAGGATATACATTACTTCCAAATGGTAAAAAAATTAAAATAACTAAGAAAGACATTAAAATAGTAACACCTGCTGAATTTACTGAATATACATCTTTATACCCTGGGTATAAAGTAATAAGTATAAATTTTCCTGGAGTTGAAATAGGAAGTATTATTGAATATAAATATTTAATTTATACATTTAAGCCACTTATTGAAAAACATTTTTGGGATGGTTTTTATTTTCAGTCCACAGAACCATTTTTACTTACAAGGTATGAACTTAAAGTTCCTAAAAAAATAAAAATTAATATATTTGAAAAAGATATAAAATTAACTGAAAAAAAAGAAAAATTTGGTTATATCACTTACATTTGGGAAAAAAGAAACGTCCCACCAATTATTGAAGAAATTTTGATGCCACCATTAAATGAAATTGTTCCAAAAGTTTATATTTCAACTTTCAATTCATGGAGTGAAATTGGAAAGTGGTTTTATGAAATAACAAAAGATAAAAAGGAAAAAAATAATGAAATAAAAAATCTTGTGGAAAAATTAGTAGAAAATAAAAAATCGGATGAAGAAAAAATTATTACGCTTTATAATTATGTCTGCTCTAATATAAGATATGTGGGTCTTGAAATAGGAATTCATGGATATAAACCCCATTCTCCTGAAGAAGTATTAAAAGCAAAATATGGTGATTGTAAAGATAAAGCAAATTTACTTAAAAAAATGCTTGAAATAGTAGGGATAAAGTCATATTTATCATTAGTAAATACTGATACAAATATAGAAAAAGAAATTCCATTTCCAGGACAATTTAATCATGCTATTCTTGCCATACCACAAGAAAATAATTATATTTTCTTAGATCCAACATCTGAAGTAATAAAATATCCATATATACCACCATCAGAACAGGGAAAATATACACTTATATGTAAAGAAGAACCGGAACTTTTCAAAATTCCTGTTTTCCCATCTGATAAAAATTTAAGAAAGAGAGAAATTAAGGCAATTATTGATGAAAACGGAAATGTGAATGGAAAGACCCAAATAATTCCAAAAGGTATTTTTGAGGCTGCTTTAAGAAATTCTTTTAGATATTTAAAACAAGTGGAAAGGGAAAGAAATTTATTGAGAGAACTTAATTCTATTTTACCTGGAACAAAATTAATTTCTTTTGATATAATTGGCCTTGAATCACTTGAGAATCAACTTATTGAAAAATATGAATTTTTTACTTCGGGTTATGGAATAAGAGTAAAAAATAAAATTATATTCCAACCCATTCTTATAGATAAATTAGTGGATCTGTCTATTGTTTCTCTAGAAGAAAGAAAGTATCCTTTAAGATTGGGGTACAATTTTAGAAAAGAAGAAATAATAGAGTATAAAATACCAGACAATTTTGAAATAGAGACAATGCCTGACACATTTAAAATAGAAGAAGAATTTGGAGTATTTACTTTAAATATAGAAAAAATAAATTCTGGCTTTAAAATTCACAGAATATTTCAAATTAATGAATTTGAAATTTCTCCAGAAATATACCCTAAATTTAAAGAATTTTACAAAAAAGTTTCTTTATACGATAAATTGCCTGTAATTTTGAACTTAAAAGAAAACTAAATTTTTATTTTTTTGGAAGGTTTAAATACAATTTTTAATCTTTCTGGAATAATAACTGTTTGGCCTGTTTTAGGGTTTCTTGCTTTTTTCAATTTAGTTTTTTTAAAATTAAAAACGCCAAAATTTCTCAATTCTACTCTTTCCTTATTAGAAAAAGCAATTGATAAAACTTTCAGAAATTCATCAACTACTCTCTTAACAATTACTTTATTTAAACCTGTATTTTCTGATATTTTTTCTATAATTTCTTTTTTTATCATAGTTTAAATTATGCCGGAGGAGGGATTTGAACCCTCACGGAGTTTGAGCTCCACCGGATTTTGAGTCCGGCGCGTCTGCCAGTTCCACCACTCCGGCCCTCTTTAATAAAATTATACCTTCTTTAAATCTATTTTAGGTTTCACTTCTGGATTTTCTATATAATCAGGTAATCTCTTCTCTAAAAAAATCCTTTTTAAATTTTCAACAGTGACTTCTCCCATTTCTTTTATTGCTTCATATGTATATCTTCCAAGATGTGGCATTATAACAACATTTTTAAATTTTAATAATGGATTTTCTTTCACTATTTGCTTAATTTCAATCGCATCCTCAGCATATCCACCAATTTTCCCTGATTTTAGATATTTTATCAATGATTTTTCTTCAATTAAATCTCTATGAGAAGTATTTACAATTATAACTCCTTCTTTCATTTCTGAAAATTCTTTATCTTTTACCATATGATAAGTTTTATCATTTAAAGGACAATGAAATGAAATAATATCTGAAATCTTATACAACTCATTAAGATTTATAGGGATAGCCCCTTTTTCTTTTATTTCTTCATTTTTTAAAAATGGGTCATTTGCATATATATTCATTCCAAAACCATTTTTTAAAATTTCACATACTCTTGAACCAACATTTCCCAGACCAATAATTCCCGCGTTTTTCCCTTTTAATTCAATACCAACAAGTTCAATTCTTCTACCCCATATTTCATTCTTTAAAAATTCATAATTCTGATTTAATTTTCTTGCTAATATAAGTATAAGAGCGACTGTATATTCTGCCATTGACTCTCTTTGTATTGCAAGTGGAAATCTACAAACAATAATTCCAAATTCAGTTGCTGCATTTAAGTCAATATTACTGTCTGCTATTCCATGTCTTGCTATAACTATAAGTTTTTCTAAATTTTTAAGAATTTCTTTAGAGTAAAATGGAGTTAGTCCTACTATCAAACCATCAAATTCTTTTAATGTTTCAATAATCCTTTTTTCAGAAATATCAAAAGGGAAATTAATTCTTTCTACAATAAAAAATTCTCTTAACTTTTCAATATGTTCCTTATAAATTATTCCAAAACTTGTTGAATTAACAATACCAATTTTGTATTTCATTTTGAATATAATTTATCTATGTCTGGAATATAACCATCTTTTCTTCTATATAAAATTTCTCCTGCATTTTTAACAACAAGTATTCCTTCATTTTCTCTGTTTTCATATTCTTCTATTTTAATTTTATTATAATCTATATACCCTAAATTTATTTTTTTGCAAATACTTTCTGGTATAGATGTTGCTAATATAACCTCTATTCTTGGTTTTTCAATACCATTTATATATGTTCCTATTCCTTTTACATGAGTGGAATGAGCAAGAATACAACCAGGAAATTTTTTAAATTTTTCCCATTGTTTTAAAAAGTAATCCCTTGTATGATAACCAATTTTTTCAATATATTTCCCATGTGTATATGAAATCTCTTTAACATGAGGAGCAAAAATGATAAGTTTACCTCCATCCTCAACTACTGGTTCAAGTTTATACATACATTTCCCAGCCGTCCATATATCCTTATACATTTCAGGTGCGATAGAGATTACAAATTTGTATGATTTGTCAACATATTTTATATTTAATTTTGAAGACAAATCCGCTGCTTTCTCCCAAGCCCTATTATTTCCTATAAAGAGACCGTAAATCCTTTTTTCTTTAATCACACTACAAATTAATGTTTTAGGAATTTTTATAAATTTAGAAGCAATATTTATTAAATCTCTCACAGGTGTTTTCTTAAAGCCATTTATTTTTGGATTTGTAATTAAAGCGCCAAGCCAATGAAACTTATTTAAAAATTCCGGACCTGAAATCCCAGGAAAAAAATACTTATATCCACCAGAAAAACCAACTACTTCGTGGGGAAAAACAGGGCCGTAAATTATTATCTCATCATAATTAAAAATCAAAGAATTTACTTTTATTTCAATATTTTCTTCCATAAGTCCCTTACTTACTTTTTTTATAACTTCCTTTTCTATAATTCCTATTGTCTTTAAATTTTCTCCTTTATCCCATTGATGTTGATATATATTTACAAATTTTTCCTCTCCTTTTAAATTAAGAAAATTATTTAATTCTTTTTCCGACATCAAAGGATGAGTTCCAAGAGCAATTAAAAAATCAATTTTTTTAGTTTTATTAATTAAAATATCAATTATTGCTTTAAAAAAAATATGAGTAGGCCCTGAACGAGTATTGTCTGGAATAATCACTATAACTTTTTTATTTTTAAAATCTTTTTTCTCTAATTCTTTTTTACACAAATCATAAATTTCTTTTTCTCTTAATTTTTTATATTCCATTTTATTTCTTATTAGTTTTTATAAATCCCAAATCATGTAATAAATGAAACCAGGCTTCAAGATTATCTTTTTCAGTAAAGTTGGGAGGACATATAATTTTATCAATATAGTCAGGGTTATGAGTCGTTTTATGATAAATAATTCTTAATCTTTTAGGTAAATCCCCTCCATCAAGGAGTAAATGAACATAACGATTCCCTTTCCATCCCAAAAATTTTTTCACTGCTTTTAAATGTTCATTCCTATTTGCCAATTATTCGCCCTTTTTAGAAAGAACTTCTTCAGCAACTTTTGCAATGTCTGCTGATAAAAATTTCCCTGTTTTCCAGATATTTCTTATAATTTCTCTCGCTGTTTCAAGCCATTCTTCATTCCATTCTCTCAAATCAATTCCTGATAGAAGCTCTCCCTCCCCTTTTTTACCACCACCAACAAAATTATCAGACCTTGTTTGATTGATTAATTCAAGAAGACCTTTTAAACTTTCAAGTAGAAAATACCTCACATTATCATGCTTTCTTATTTCATCTCTTATATCTGCCATTTTGCCTCCTTTTTTGATTATTTTAATATAAATTTTTTTATAAATCCACTATTTCATTGACCAGTTTTAAAATTTTTTCAATCAATGGGTCTATATATTTTTTTAAATCTTCAGAAACATTTCCATATTTTTTTAGTTTTTCTCCTT
>CAZCUO010000094.1:0-3041 GCA_964502135.1 uncultured bacterium | reverse complement strand
TTTTGTAATGTATATAAATACAATTTCATAAAATTAAAAGCAGGACCAAATCTTTTTTTGCAATAATCATCTATAATATTTTCTAAATTTTCTTTATCATTAAAAAGGAGTTTACCAGCAATATATAATGGAAGATGATTTGTTTTATAAACTTCTGTATTTACACCAGTAACTTCGCTTAAAAAACCATCAATTCCTATTTTTTTATATGCCTTCATATCTTTATATACAATTTTCCAGGTAGGAGAGGGAAGAGTTTCCCAGTTATGAATGTAATATTCATAAACATAAATATGTTTAACTCTTTTTCTTGCCTCATATAATTTTTTATATAAATGATAGTTAATGGGACAGGTTGTATCATCTATTGAATGTTTAAAACATCTTGATAATGTAAAACTTATAATAAGGTTATCAGGCATTTTTCCTAAAAGATAAAAATCCTTGAAATTACTGTAAGAATAATGACCAATTAAAATTTCTGGAAGAACTTTTTTTACTCTTTCACATATATCTGAGACAAAATTATATATTCTTCCATTCACATCATTATTTTTTTTATCCTTCTCAGCATCTAATTTCCTACAATCTTCACATTCACACCAACCATATCCATCATTCGGACATATACCAACAACTGAAATTTCTGGATTTTTCTTTATAAATTTTATTATATTTTTGAAAAATTCATTTCTCATTTTTTTATTTGAAAGACAGAGTTGCCCGCCTTCTTTCTGTTTTATTCTCTTATTACCAACAAGAGAAAACCATTCAGGATGTTTTTGAAAATATTTTTCATCAGGTATCCAGAAACTATAACTATGAACTGTAAGGTCTGGTTTTAAACCAAGTTTTTTAAGTTTATCACCTACAATTTTAATTTCTTCATGATGTGTTAATTTCCTATTCATTTTTAAAAAACTCATCCATTCTGCCACTTTTGCGTCAAAATGGTTTTTCCCACATATATGAAGCCCTCTATATGGAAAAGAAGGAGTTATTTTTTTGTTTATATTATTTATTTTTAAAGGAAGTTTAGGACAAATTAAATTTTTATCAGGAGAAAACCATCTAAATCCAAGAAGTTCAAGAAAATAAAATAAGCCACATCTTATTCCTTCAGAATTAGTTGAAGAGATAATTATTTTTTCAGGTAAAAGAGTATTTATTTTAAAACCATTTTTTATTTTTGGATTTTTTATTAATTCTATTTTCAAGTCAGATTTTTTTTCAGTAAACTTTATTCCTATTTTTTTAAAAGCATCTTTAACAAATCTTATGCTGTATTTAACTTCTTCTTCATTTCCGAAATTATTTATTATTTCAAATTTACAATTTTTATCTAATTTCATTTTAAAGTTATTTTTTCAAAATATTTTGGGTCATATATTTTATACATTTCAACATCATCAAACCATATGCCTTCATCCGACTCCTGCCTTGGAGCACCAAATAGGGGAACACATGTAGTAACATTTTCAGGGCATGTAAAAATAAAATCTACTTTTCTCCATTTACTTTCTTTTTCTACTGGATAAGGGACTATTATTCTTGGTGCTTTTTTCTCTCCCTGGTCAGCCCATCCCTCTTTATCCATCCATCTTATCATTAAACTTCCTCCTTTGTCAGGGGGCTTTTGTTTTACCCAGAAAGAAAGTTTATAAATACAATTAGGTTCAACTTTTATACTTGTTTGTAAACAACCTGCTATTTGATTTTCTCTTATTGAAAATGAATAGTTTCCAGTATGTTTTTCTTCTCTATCCCAATAGAAGGTAGTTACAGATTGTTGAAAATGCCATGTTGTCCATCCTTTTAATTTTTTTGAAATCTGTTTCCATTCAAATTTTTTTAATTGTTCTTCTGGTATTTCTTCCTCTTTTTCATCAGGTTCAAAACCACTATTTGCAATCAAATTTTTCTTACTTTCTTCACATTCTTTCATATAAATCTGACTTAGTAAATATGGTTTAATTTCTTCTGATTTTTTAGAGAATTCTAACAACATATTTTTTGCCTTTTCCCATCCATACTTTTTTTCAAGATATTCAGTTAAAATAGAAAAAACCCTTACTATTTCGTTTTCTAAAAATGGTTTTACTTTCAATGTTTGCTGATTTATAAATTTTTCAAGGTTTGTATTTACAAATATATTTTTTTCTTCATCTTCTGTCATTTTATAATTCTCAATGTCCTGACATTTTTTTAAACTATTAATACTTTTCTCCAATAGTAAACTTATTTCTTTTTCGTCTTGCATATTTTTAAAATTTCTTAAATCTTTATAATGGAGATATGACTCAATATATAATCTGCTTAAATCCCATATTTTTGAGAAAAGATTTATTTTATTTATAATATCTTGGCTTTTTGCTAAATTTTTTGCATCATTCAATTTTCTATCTAAATAATCTAAATCTTCCCACTTATATTCATCAAACTGTGTCAAATTCTGCCAGTCATCTATAGGATGTAATGGGTCTTTTTTTCTTCCATAAATTTCTTCTATTCTATCAAAAAATTCTCTCATGGGTTTTGCTGATTCCTTATAAAAACTTAAAAAATAGTCATTTAGAAGTTCATCTATATCCTTATTAATATCCCATGCAAGTTCATTCAGGACATACTGTTTTGGCCCATCATATAACCAAACAGTGATAAAAGATTCTATCCACCCTCCTTTCAGTCCATATTCTTTATATGCTTTTTTCCATGCATTTCCTATAATATGAGGGTAATGTCTTGGAACAACATAACCACTTATCCCATACAAATAATCATATAAACCAATATTTTTAGCACCTGCTTCTTTCCACTTTTTAAATTCTTCCATATTATTTCTTAATCCACTTGCTATTTCTACATATATATTGGGTTCAAGTTTTATATTTTTAGGAACAACTGAGCATATTCTTCCATAGGCAATAAAACTAACAATTTTTTCTGGAAAAACTTTCTTTAAATTTTTTGCAATTTCATTATAAAAAGGAATATATTGATTCCCATATTTTTCTTTCAGTTTTAAACATTCAGGACACTGA
>CAZCUO010000093.1:0-6905 GCA_964502135.1 uncultured bacterium | reverse complement strand
GAAACAGACCTTGACCTTATAATTTGTAAGGGAATTTATAGAGGAAGGACAGCAACAATAGGTTTTCTATTAAGAGGAGCAGGTGAAATAAAAAATTATGGAGATGATTATTTTTATGGAGATTTTAAAGAGAAAAATCTAAATAGAAGACTTGGAAGTTGTGGAATTCCAGAAGCATTTAATAAACATGTAATATATGCTTATAAGGTAACATTTCCTTCTTCTCCAACAGGCATAAACATTAAAGGGAACATAACCTATGCAACAATCACAAATAAACCTACAAATCTTTCACAAGCAACTTGGACAGAAACAAATATTAATTTTTTAGATTATATACCACGTTTTGAAACTGAAATATACTCTTTTGATATACCTAATTTACCACCTACAATTCCTCCTTCCCCCCCATATTCTGGTTATGATGTAAGATATACTAATGATGGAAGAGTTTGTATCCCTCCGAATGCTACTCCAGGGACTCCTGTAAATAATCAAAATGATGGTGTTTATTGGGATGATGCCAGTAATACATATTATTTTGGTACAGATGATGGGAGTAATCCTGCAAATTTTACTTCTCAAGGGAAAACCTTAGTAGAGGCAAATGTTATTATACCCAATATCGCAGGAAATGTAACTATAAAAGATTATTTTAATGTAGCAGGTAGTACAACTCCAAATATAAATGGAGATTTAACTATAAATAAATCAATAACAACTACAACCGACCCTGATTTTTGTTTTGAAGTTAGAGGAACATTAAATATTGCATCAGGAATTAATATAAATGGAAATTTTATTGTAAAAGGGCAGCCATTAAATCTTAACATTAATGTGAATGGAAATGTGAAATGCAATCAGGATATTACAATAAATGGAGGAACAATAAATGGAGATGTTATTTCTAATGGTGGGAATATTACAATAGATAATGGAAATATAGGAGGAAATTTAAAAGCAACAGGAGATATTACAATTCAGAATGGAAATATAGGAAAAGATGCTCTTTCAAATAGTAGTATTACAATAAATGGAGGGACAATAAATGGATGTGTTTTATGTTATGATAATTCTTCAAAAAACCATACAATTACTATTTCAAACAATCCAACAATAAATGCCTCTAATTCAAATTATGATGCTGTGATTTACATTAATAATAGTTATTTTGGAAGTTCAGGGACAATAAATATAATTGGTTCTCCTACAATTACTCTTGGAGAAAAACAGAGAGTTGGCATTTGTATTAGTGTTCTAAATGGTCAAGGCAATATAAATATAAACAATAATTTTGTATTAAAATATTACAATCCTACCAATCCTACTCAACCCTCTGATTATCCATTTAACCAATTTGCAATAGTAAATTATAGTGGTGGAAGTAATAGTAAAGTATCTATAATAAATGCAGATAACTTAAATTTAAATGGAGCAATATACTCTTTCAATGATATAGAATTTAACAATTCTAACCAGAATATTACAGGATTTCTTGTGGCAGGAAACACATTAACGATAGGAAATTACACAAACATTTCTTACTTTTCTAACCAATATAAAAATAAAAATCCAGATGTATTTAAGGAATTTGTTGGAGGTAGAAGAAAATATTTGCCTGTTGTTGGTAGTTGGAGAATAGAATGGTAAAAAAAGGGCTTACTTTAATTGAAGTTGTTGTTGCTATATTTTTGATTGCAGGAGTTATTGCTACAGGACTTCTTTTACTTTCAGGAAATTTAAATGTTATAAAAAAAGCAAATGAATTAACAATAGCAACTGCTTTAATGCAATACTCAATTGAAGAAATTAAAAATATTGACTTTTCACCAGTTTATTATGATAGATTAAAAGACCAAACTACTTACGGAAAAATTGCAGATGAAATTGAAACCGATTCTCTTTATTATATAGACCATAATCCTTCAGTTTATACTGACTTTACACCAGAACAATATAAAGCAGATTATAGAGTGATTAGATTTGTCCGTGCCTATGATGGTTCAGGACAAATTTTACCTTTATCAACTCAGAATTACTATGATAATGCAATGGGTTTAGAATTTATTATTTATATTTTAAGGAGGAAAGGTAATAAGATAGTTTTAAAGCAGACAATTTTTAAGTCAAGGGATGGTCTATATTAAAAAGGAGAAAAATGAAAAAAGGATTAACAGTTCTTGAAATTCTTATTGCTTTAACTATTCTTGTAATTGTTTTTTCTTTAATGACCTTATTTTATGTAAGGGGAGCAAGGACAAGAAATATAATAACTGCATATAATGAAGTAGGTGAAGTTTTATCTCAGATGATAGACACAATTGCAAATGGAAGAAAAGGTCTTTTAGGTTTAAAAGATGCTTCAAATATTTGCTCTAATGAAAATCCATCCTATAAAATTGGCTCCTATACTTTAATCTTTTCAAATGATACATCAAGCGAAACATATATTTATTCAATAGAAGCAAATGATGGAAAAGACACAAGTTTATATCAGACAAATTTACCAAGTTCAAATAAAATTAACTTAAATCCTAATAAAAAAATTTATCTTGTAAGTGGTTCAAAATTTGAATTTTATGATGCTGCTGGAAAAAATATAATAAGTGAAAAATTAAATACAGAAACTACACTTGTTAAAATTATTCTAATAGGGAAATCTACAAATCCTGCAATGAAAAATATGATACCCATGAGAATAGAAACACTTGTCCGATTAAAAAACAAAACCTCCTTCTAAAATCTATCCCATTTTCCCACCTCAGAGGTGGGATGTGGAGATTATTGGGTGATAAGGTTTTGGCGGAGGGGGTGGGATTCGAACCCACGGTCCGGCCTTTCGACCGGACAACGGATTAGCAATCCGCCGCATTAGACCACTATGCTACCCCTCCTTAATAATTATTATACTTCTCAATTTTATTTATAGCAACTGAAGAAAATTTAGTATTGTCATATTAAAAAATCTTCTGTTTTCAAGAAAGAAAAATTTTAGGAAAATAAGTCATTCCTATGTTGAGGGAAACTGTTCAAAACTAAATTTTCTACTTAAAAACAACTCAATACAAACTTCTACAACTTCTTTATCATATTTTACACCTCTATTTTTATAAATTTCTTCAAGTGCGTCATTTAAAGAAAAAGCAGGTCTATAAGGCCTATGATTAACCATTGCTTCAATAACATCACTAACTCCTATAATTCTTGCTTCTTTTAATATTTCTTTTCCTTTTAATCCCTTTGGATAACCAGAACCATCAAGTCGCTCATGATGTTGCAATATAATTTCTGCAACTTTTTCCATATTTGGTATTACTTTCACTATATTGTATCCAGTTATCGTATGTGTTTTTATTATTTCAAATTCAATCGGAGTTAATTTTCTTGGCAGAACAAGAATATCGTCAGGGACTGAAATTTTTCCAACATCATGTAATAAAGAAGACCATTCTATTTCTCTTAAATTTTCTAATTTCATCTCTTTTGCTATTGCTACTGAAAGTTTTGATACTCTTACTTGATGTCCTGCTGTATATGGGTCTTTTGTTTCAACTATTTCTACAATTGCATGAATTGTTCCTTGTAGTGTTTTTTCAAGCAATTGTTGTTCTTTCTTTAATTTTTCCTCATATTCTTTAATATCTGTTATATCAACTATTGTTCCAATTACAGTTCTTTTCCTATCTAATTCTGTCACTATTCCTGAGAACTTTCCATATCTTAATCTTCCATTTTTATCTATCCATCTTATTTCTTTTTCTTCTTCTTCTTCTGAAAATCTTTTTCTTGCCACTTCTTCAATTAAAGGAATATCTTCTGGATAAACAAGTTCATTTATCTTTTTCTTTAAAACTTCTTCTCTTGGCACTCCTAACATTTTACATAAGGAAGGATTTACATATAAAAGATTCAGATTCTCATCATAAACATAAATTCCATTAACTGCCTTTTCCGCAAACTCAAAAAACCATTTTTTAATTATTTCTTCTTTTATTTTATCAATATGTTTTTCCATAAAATTATTTTACCTATTTTTTTGTAAAAAAGTAAATTTGAAATAGATTGACCCTTATTAATAATTGAAAGTAAAATAAAGATATGCGCCTGTAGCTCAGCCAGGATAGAGCGGTGGACTTCGAATCCAAGGGTCGCCAGTTCAAATCTGGCCAGGCGCGCAAAAAAGGAGATTTGATGGAAAAATTTATTGCTTCTTTACTTTCTCTTTTTATTACACTTGACCCAGTTGGCACAATCCCTTTTTATTTAACCTATACCCATAGTTTTTCAGAAGTAAAAAAACATAGGGTACTTTTTATTTCAATTTCTATCTGTTTTTTAGTAAGTGTTTTATTTCTTTATTTTGGAGAGTTCTTATTCAAATATCTTAAAATTTCATTCAGTGATTTTCTCATAGCAAGTGGTATAATTCTTTTAATCTTTTCAGTTACTGAATTTATTGGTGCAAGTCAATTTAAAGTAGAAGAAGAAATGGCAATAGTTCCACTTGCAATTCCTTTACTTGCTGGTCCTGCTTTTTTAACAACAATTTTAATTTCAAAAAAATTTTATGGGACCCTAATTACTTTAATTTGTCTTTTTTTAAATCTTTTTTTTGCTTATGTCATCCTTTTTTTTTCTCAAAAGATTTCTCATTCAATTGGGAAAACAGGTATAAAAGGACTTATAAAAATTCTTTCACTTTTTCTTGCTTCACTTGGAATAAAATTTATAAGAGAGGGCATAGAACAGATAATAAAATTTTAAAATTATGTTTTAAAACCCATTTTATGGTAAAAGATAAATTATTAAAAAATCATTCTGAAAAATAATTTGCCAATTTTCCCTATCTTTAGAAAAGAAATAAAACTGATTTAGGTATAAATTGTTTAAACTTTTGGGATAATAAAGGACTGCATTAATATTGATTTCTTTAAGTTTTTTTCTAATTTCATTACTTGATAAAGAATTATTAAAAATAAAAAAAACCTCTGGACTCCATACGGGCACAATTTCAAATTTACTATCAACAAGAATTGAATGAGCATACGCATTGTCAGAAAGGATTCTTGAAACTGGAACTTTAAGATTATTTAAAATTTCGGGAAGAAAAATTTCGTCCCCAACATTTTCAATTTTATAAGAAAATAAATATTTAAACCACTCTTTATTTGGAATTTGTGAGGGGTGAGTTGGATAAAATATTACAAAAGGGATGCTTCTAAGACATAAAAGAATTATAAATACGATAAAAGTTATATAAATTCCTTTCTTTTTCTTTTTTAACCAAGAGATAAAGCCAGCACCACATATACTTAAAAAAATTATCCCAGGCAATAAAACTCTGATACTAAAAATTTGAGTTACTGTATACTTTATAGAATGAAACCATAAAAATGAAATTAAAAAAGTATTTACAAGGATAATCATTCCCTTATTTTTGAAAAACAAAATTGAACCTACAAAACCTGTAATTATGGGAATAAAAGCATATCTAAAAAGAAAGTTTAAAAAATATTTTAACTTTTCTAAATTTATTATGAGAATTTTTTCATAAGTTTTTAAAATCCCTCCAATTATAGGATTAAAATAAAAAAATTTTATTGGTAAACTATAAAAGGGATTTCCTGTTAAAATCCATGTCCTTAAATACCAAGGAAATGATAAAATGAAAACACCTAATAAATAAAAAATAATTTTTTTAATATCAGATTTTAAAATCAGAAAAGTCAAAATACCACAAATAACAAAAGCCCATCCGTATTCCCTTGAAAGAATTCCTAATGAGGTAGCAAAACTAGAAACAACTGAATAAGAAACTTTATTTTCTTTTTGAGAAACATAAATAAAATAAATTGTTGAAATAATTGAAAGTGTAATATATCCTACTTCCTGTCCAATAAAAATAAAGAAAAAAACAAAAGGCATAGAGAGTAAAAGCAATTGATTTATAATTGAAGTTTCCTTATCAAATAAATTTTCAGAAAAGTACCAACTTATAACAAAAATAGATAGCAACTGTATCAATATTAAAATTGAGGTCAAAGATTTTAAAACGTTTCCGGCTACGCAATAGATATAAAAGTAAGAAAAAGAAACCATTGGAGGGATTGAATCCGGATAAAAATAAATTTTAAAATGTTCGGGGGTAAAAGGAGGATAATATGAGAAATTTTTCATTTTTAAAATTCTTTCAGCAAGGAAATGCCACCTAAAATTTACATCCGGACCAAGAAGGGGTGCTTTCCAAAGGCGAACAAAAATCAAAAAGAAAAAAATAAAATAAGGCAAATAGTTTAAAAAAAATTTTTTAAATGAAGTAAATTTAAAATAAAAATTTAATTTTTTTTTCTTCAAAGTCAAAAATAAGTATAGGCAAAAATTTACAAAAATTAAAGAAATAATGATAGAATGAAAGTCAATCGGTATATGAAATAATTGAAGATAAAAAACGATTTCAAAAAGCAAGACACTGGAAATAATAAAGGAAGCAACAAAAAAATCTGAAACTTCAAGAATATTTGAAATTAAAAAACCAGAAAGGAAAAATCCAAATGGAATAAAAAATAAAACTTTCAAAATTAATTTTATCATTTTCCCCTTACATTTATTAATAACATACTTTTTACATCTTTAAAAGAAAATTTTTCTATTTTAAGTTTACAATTTCTAACACAAAAGTTAAAATAATAAATAAGTGGTGAGTGTAGCTCAGCGGCAGAGCACTGGACTGTGGCTCCAGGTGTCGGGGGTTCAAATCCCCTCACTCACCCCTTTTTCCCACCTCAAAGGTGGGCAAGGAAGATTGTTGATATGAGGCAATCATATATCTATAATTTCATTTTTTTTCTTTTTCATTTCTTCCATTTCAGGAGTTATTATAATTTGCCTTTTTTCTGTTTGTAAAG
>CAZCUO010000092.1:0-14843 GCA_964502135.1 uncultured bacterium | reverse complement strand
AATTATCGGAAATTATTTTGCTTTTATCTCCGTAAGTTATAATAATATCAATGTTTAATTTTTTAAGCAATTTACCTATATACCAATGATAAAAATTTGTAAATTTACCAAGTTCAGCCATATCCCCAATAATTGCAATTTTTCTTTTAAAATTTTTCCTCTCAAAACATAAAAGTGAATTTTTCAAAGAATTTGGATTTGAATTATAACTCTCATCAATAATGAAAATTTTATTCTTAATCACTTCTCCTCTTCCTTTTAATGGTTTAATTTGCATGAAAACATCGCTCATATTATCTTCAGGAACACCAAATTTTCTACAAACTGCTATACCAAAAAGAGCAGAATAAATAAAGGAAGTATTCCAAAAATTCATTTTAAAATTTTTATTATTAACACGAAATAAAAAATAATCAAGTCCTTCTTCAACAATTTCCCCTTTTATATTTCCTTTTTTTACTACACTAATTGAAATAATATTATTACTTTTTGATTTTCTTTTTAAATATGTGTAGAAATCGTTATCCTTATTTAAAAAAACATTTTTTTCACCAATTAAATTCTTAAAAATCTCTGATTTTGCGTCTGCTATTTCTTTTCTATTTGCAAAAAAACCTATATGGGCTACTCCAATATTTGTGATTATGCAGGAATTTGGCTTACTAATTTTGCTTAAATATTCAATTTCTCCTTTTTTATTCATCCCCATTTCAAATACACCAAATTCTGTTTTACTATCAGATTGTAAAACTGAAAGAGGAAGTCCAATTTGATTATTAAGATTACCTATTGTTCCTACTGTACTAAATTTTATAGACAAGGCCTCTTTAACAATTTCTTTTGTTGTAGTTTTACCATCACTTCCAGTTATTCCTATCACATGCATATTCATTTTTTTTCTATAATTTTCACATATATCTCCAAGGGCCAATAATGTGTCTTTTACTTTTATTAGCAATCCATTTTCATAAATATGATTTTTAGATACAATGCACCCAATTGCTCCCTTTTTAATTGCTTCATCTATAAAATCATGTCCGTCAAATCTTTCTCCTTTTAATGCGATAAACAATTCTCCCTTCTTTAAACTTCTTGTATCTGTTGATATGCCTTCAATTAAAACATCTCTAAAATTTTTGTTGGGTTTACCATTACACCATTTTAAAATTTCACTTAATTTAATCTTTTCCATTATAAAAGTGATTCCTGCTTTCTTTTTTCAATTATTTCTCTTATCGCCTTTCTTGCCTCTTCTCTATCGTCAAAAGGTATTGTAACATCCTTTAAAATTTGAAATGCTTCATGTCCCTTTCCTGCTATTACCACACAGTCACCACTTTTTGCAAGTGCAATACCTTCATAAATTGCTTGTCTTCTGTCAGGGATTTTGGTATATTTTCTTCTCAAATAAAAAGGGATACCCGATTCAATATCTTTTATTATTTTTAAAGGGTCTTCACTTCTTGGATTATCAGATGTAAGTATCACGAAATCAGCCAATTTGACACCTACTTTTCCCATTAAAGGTCTTTTACTTCTATCTCTATCTCCTCCGCATCCAAAAATCAATATTATTCTTCTTGGTTTTAAGTTTTTAACAGAAAGTAATAAATTTTGTAAGGCATGGTGAGTATGAGCATAATCAACAATAACTAAAAAATCCTGCCCTTCATTCACAAATTCAAACCTTCCAGGAACATTTTCAATATTTAAGAATGCCTTTTGAACAATATCATAGGGTATCTTCTGTATAAAAGCAAAAGCAATTCCATTAAGTAAATTGTATATATTTCCCAAACCTATGATTTTACTGGTAAAAACAAATTTTCTGTTTTCTATCTCAACTTCAATAGTATTTCCGGTTTTCTCTACACTATAATTTAAAAGTTTTATTTGTGCATTTTTATGTCTTCCAACTGTTATATATTTTATTCCAATTTTTTCACAGTTCTTTATAAATAATTTTGAATATAAGGAATCAATATTAATTATTGCATATTTTTCTTTCTTGCTACTTTCATTTAAATATTTTGTGAAAAATTTTAATTTTGTATATAAGTAGTTTTTAAAAGTTTTATGATAATCAAGATGTTCGTGATGTGCAATATTTGTAAAAATTCCAACATTAAAATCAATCCCTTCTATCCTTTTTTGGTCAATTCCATGGGATGAGACTTCCATAACAGCCCATTTACAATCGTTTTTTAACATTTCTCTTAACATTTCTATTAAGTCAAGTGATTCAGGTGTTGTATTTGTAGAAATAATTTTTCTTTCGCCTATTTCATAAAATATCGTTCCTATCAAACCTGCTTTCACTCCACTTTCTTCAATAATTTCCTTTATTATAAAACTTGTTGTTGTTTTTCCATTGGTTCCAGTTATACCTACTATATTCAATTTTTTTGATGGATAATCATAATAAACATTTGCAATTTCACTCAATGCCTTTTTTGTATCTTCAACAAGAATTTCACAAATATCTGAGGGAATAATTGAAGGTCTTTGACTGACAACTATACATTTTGCTCCTCTTTCAATTGCTTCATTTATAAAATTGTGTCCATCATATTTAAAACCTTTTATTGCAACAAATATATAGTTCTCTTTAACTTTTCTTGAATCGTAAGCAATACCTTCAACTTCAAAATTATTTAAATTAAAAACTTTCTTTTTCTTAATATCCTTAATTATTTCTTTCAGTTTCATTTTTATAAGCCATTTTTATATCTGTTTGAGGCGGTATCTGATAATAATTTATAATTCTTAAAAGGATATTTCTAAAAAGTGGTGCAGCAACAACCCCTCCATAATAAGCACCTTGTGGTTCATCAATATTTACTGAAATGGCAATATTTTTCTTATCACTCAATAAAAAACCAACAAAAGATGAAACGTATTTACCTTTGATATATTTACCTTCAATTGCCTTCTGTGCAGTTCCAGTTTTTCCATATATATTATAACCTTCAATTCCTGCAGATGGTGCAGTACCACCAGGTCCAACAACTCTTTTTAAAATATCTCTCATTATTCGGACTGTTGAAGGTGAAAGGATTTGTTCTTTTTCATTTTTATAATTTATTATTTCAATTGATTCTTTATCCCTTATCTCTTTTATTACATGAGGTCTTACAAGATACCCATTATTTGCAAAAACAGAAATTGCTCTTATACTCTGGACAGAATTTATCGCTACTTCCTGACCAATAGGAATTGCAGTTATAGAATACGATGACCATTTTTCAATTGGTCTAAAAATTCCAGAAGTTTCTCCTGGAAGGTCAATACCTGTTTTTTCTCCAAAATGAAATTTTTTACAGTATTGATATAGTTTTTCTTCTCCAAGAGCCATTGCTATTTTTACTGTTCCAATATTACTTGATTTTTCTACTACTTCTGCAAATGTTAAAAGACCATATGGGTGAACATCGTGTAACCAGTGAGACCTAACAAACCATTTCCCATATTCACACATTATTAATGAAGAAGGATTAAATAAGTTTTCTTCAATTGCAGCAGCGGCTGTAACAATTTTAAAAATGGAACCAGGTTCAAATAAATCTGTAACACATTTATTCCTAATTATATTAAACTCCATTTTTGAAGGTCTTTCATTAGGATTATAATTAGGATAATTAGCAAGAGCAAGTATCTCTCCATTTTCTGTATCCATCACTATAACAGAAATATTTTGTGGAGTAAATTTTTTATACCATTTTTCTATTTCTTCCTCTACAAAAAACTGAATATTTGAGTCAATTGTCAAAACAATATCTTTTCCCTTTTTTTCCTCAATAAGAATTTTTCTTATAGAGTATACTAAATTTCCAAGACCATCTTTCAGTACGAGATATAAACCATCTTCGCCTTTTAAAAATGAATTATAGAAATATTCAACCCCTTCCTGTCCATTTCCATCTATATCTGTATAACCAATAATGTGGCATGCATGTTTTCCAAAAGGATAAACTCTTTTATAACCTTTTTCAAAATAAATGCCTTTAAGTTGTAATTCTTTTATTTTTTTATACTCCTCATAATCAATATTTTTCTTAATTAAAGAATAAGATTGATCCATTTTTTCTTCTATTTGCCTTATATCCATTTTAAGTATTTCTGATAAATAATTTTTTAATTTTTCAAGATATTCTGGTTCTTTTTTCTTTAAATAATTTATTGTCCATGTATCAAAGTAAATATTGTAGTTTGGAAGATTAAAAGCGAGTAATTTACCATTTCTGTCAAAAATTTTACCCCTTTCGGCAGGAACAATTATTTTTTGGTATTGGGTTTTACCTATTTTTATATATTTATATTGATTTATTACTTGTAAATAAAAAAGTTTAATAGATATTCCACATAAAATAAAGAAAAAAATTCTTTCTGTCCATTTTATTCTATATTCAAAAATATTTTTATTTTGTTCCTGCCTCAAGAATTTTAGTTTCAATTTTTTCATTTTCATTCCTTATCTCTAAAAAACACCAATCAATTGGGTTTTCCAGTTCAATACTTTTAACATTTGCAATTTTTTCTAAATTTTCAGGGGTAGTAAGTTCTAATAGTTGAAGAGTATAATTTTTATTTAATAAATTTAGGGTTTCATATTCCTCTTTAATTTTTTCAATCGCATATCCTAAATAGATAATTTTTAAATAAAGAAAAACATATATAACTAAATAAAGGCCAGTTATTGAAATAAATATTAAATTTTTAAAATTTACATTATGAAAAGTTTTCTTCATTTTTCTCACCAACCCTTAATTTTGCACTTCTGCTTAATGGATTTTTTTTAATTTCTTCTTCAGTAGGGATAATTGGTTTTTTTGTAAGAACTTTTATCTCTTTTTTTTCTCTAAAAAAATTCTTAACAATTCTGTCTTCAAGTGAATTAAAACTTATAACGAGAATTCTACCTCCATTTTTTAAAATTGATAGTGAATTTTCAAGCCCCTTTTTTAAACAATTTAATTCATCATTAACTGCGATTCTTAATGCAAGAAAAAATCTTGTTGCAGGATGTATTTTTTTTCTTTCTTTAAAATTTTCGGATATAAAATCAGCAAATTCTTTTGTTGTTTCAAATTTTTTCTTTTTTCTTCTCTCAATAATTTCGTTAACTATTTTTTCGCAATTAGTTATCTCTCCATAATTTTTAAATATATAAAGCAAATCTTTTTTCCCCCAGAAGTTTAAAATATCATATGCTTTCAAATTTGAATTTTTATCATATCTCATATCAAGTGGTCCCTCAATTTGAAAACTAAATCCTTTGTTAGGGTCTTTAACCTGCAATTTTGAAAAACCAAGATCAAATAAAATCCCATCTACCTTACCAATATTCTCATTTTCAATAATTTCTTTAATATTTTCAAATCCCCCTTTAATCAATTTAAAATTTTTAAATTCTTTTAAATTTTCCCTTGCAATCTCTATCATTTTTTCGTCCTTATCTAATCCAATGAGAAAAATATTTTTCATACAGGAGAGCAAATATTTAGCATGTCCTCCTGTTCCCACTGTGCAATCCACATATATTCCATTTTCTTTTAAATTTATCCATTCCTTAACCTCTTCTTTTAAAACAGGATAATGGTCGTCATTCATAAATTTTTTCTGATATTTCACCAAATGAAGGAAAATATTTTTTATTAAAATTTCTCCATTCTATTTCATTCCAAACTTCAATTCTTTTACCTGCACCAATTATAACTACAATTTCTTTTATTTCTGCATATTCAATAAGTTGAGAAGGGATTAAAATTCTTCCTTGTTTATCTATCTTTTCTTTAAAAGAATTAGCATAAAATAATCTTGTGAATATTCTTGAATTTCCTTTTGCAAATGATAATTCATTTATTTTTTCTCCCTGATGTTCAAATGTTTTTTCTGAAAAGATAAATAAACATTTTTCAATTCCTTTTGAAATATAAACACTCTCACCTTCTTTTTTTAATAATTCTCTTAATTTGGATGGAATTACTATCCTACCCTGTTTGTCAATTTTACCCCAATATTCCCCAAAATATACCATTTTTTACCTTTTTATGTTATTAAATAATACATTTTATTTTTTGTCAAGTAAAAATTGACTTTTAATAAAGTTAGAAATAAAATAAAAAATATGAAGAAAATTATTTTTTTCATTTTTGGGTTATTTTCAGTAATTTCTTTTGCTGAGGCAAAAAAGAATGAATATGAATTAATTTATAATGAATGGAAAAAAATATTTTCTGAAAATAAAGAAGAAGTAGTTGTAGGGATTTATAATATAGGTGAAAAAAAATTAAAAAGTTGTATCCCTATTATTTTAACTTTATTAGATGATGATTCAGTTGTATGGCTAAAATGTGATGGATATGGAAAGTGGACAAAAATAAGTAAGGAGGTTAAAGAAGCAGTAATAAAAATTGGTAAGGATTCACTGAAATATATTTTAAACTTGTTAAAAGATGAGTACCCTTATGTAGCAATTTATGAAGGTGTGGAGCAAAAATTAATTGATATTATTTCAAAAATTACAGAGAAAAAATTTGAAAACATTGAGGATTGTAAAGGTTATTTAGAAGAGATATTTTCAAATGGAACCAAGGGAGAGAGTTGAAGCAGTACTTAAAAGAAAAAAGCCAGATAAAATTCCATTTACAATATATGAAAATAAATTACCACAATGCACAATTGAAAGAATTTTAAGAAATAATGGTTTATGTATTGTTAAGAGGATAAGTGTTTATAAAGTTGTTTATCCTGATATATCTTTTAAAACAATTACTTACACAGAAAATGGTATTGAATACACAAAGACATTAATTGATACACCTTTAGGACAACTTGAAACAACAAGAAGAAAAACATCATTAACAGATGATTTTACCAGTTGGAGGGTTACTTATTTATTTAAAACACCAGATGATTATAAAAAAATTTTATATATGGTAAAGAATGCAAGATATATCCCAGATTATGAGAAATTTATTCAAATGGAAAAAGAATGTGGAAATGACGTTTTTCTTAGGGGTAACATTGCTTTAACACCATTACATGAAATCATGGTTCATTTTATGGGTATTGAAAAATTTTCAGAAGAATGGGCTGAAAGAAGAGATGAAATAGAAAAATTATATAATGCAATGGTAGAAAGATTAAGAGAAATTTATGTTTTGATTTCTGATTCTCCTTGTTACGCTTTTAATTTTGGTGGCAATGAAACAGGTGATGTAATGGGAAGAGTAAGATTTGAAAAATATGTATTGCCTTTATATTATGAGGCAGGAGAAATTCTGCATAAAAAAGGGAAAATATTTGGACCTCATCTTGATGGAAATAATAAGGTCTGGGCTGATTTAATTGCAGATTCACCGATTGACTATATAGAGGCATTTTCTCCTTTTCCTGATACTGATATGGAATTTGAGGAAGCATATAATATATGGAAGGATAAGATTTTGTGGATAAATTTCCCATCCTCATTACACTTATCAAGTGATGAAAAAATTAAAGAAACTACATTAAAATATATTGAAATTTCAAGAAAAGATTATAGATTAATAATTGGAATTACAGAGGATATACCAAAAGATAGATGGCAAAAGAACTTACTTTTGATTTCAGAAGTCATAAATAACAATCCAATTTAAACTCAAATAGGTTCTTTATTTTATTGACTTATTACGAGTAAAAAAATATAATTTAAAATAGAAGAAGGAGGAGGTTTTTATGGGAAAATTAAAAGAAGAATTGAGGAAAATCTATCATAAAAAGAGGGAAAAAGCAAAAAGACAATTAAAGTTATTTGAAGAGGGTAAAATTAGTTATCACCAATTAAACCGTCTCGCAAAAAAATTATTTTATAAAAGAATTAAAGCAGGTTATCAATTCCCTGCAACAATTTCTTTTAAAAAAGAGGAAGAAAAATTAAAAGGAGGGGTCGCATAGTGGTCGAGTGCGCACGCTTGGAAAGCGTGTATTCGCCTCTGGCGAATCGTGGGTTCGAATCCCACCCCCTCCGGCGAAATAAATATTTGAAAAAGAAGTCTTTTAAAAATTATGAGAGATTAAAAATGTATACTGTTTTTGCAAGGAAGTATAGACCACAAACATTTGAAGAAGTTTGTGGACAGCAAGAAATAATAGAAGTTTTAAAAAAGGCAATTGAAACAAAAAAAGTTGCTCATGCATACCTTTTTTCAGGTCCAAGAGGGGTTGGAAAAACAACAATTGCAAGAATATTTGCAAAATGTCTTAATTGTGTTAATGGGCCTATTTCTATTCCTTGTAATAAATGTGATAATTGTATAGAAATTACAAATAGTTCTTCCTTTGATGTCCTTGAAATTGACGGTGCTTCTAACAGAGGGATAGATGAAATAAGAAATATAAAAGAAAATGTTAATTTATTACCAGCAAAATCAAGGTTTAAAATTTATATTATTGATGAAGTCCATATGTTAACACAAGAAGCATTTAATGCTTTATTAAAAACTCTTGAGGAACCCCCTCCTTATATTAAATTTTTCTTTGCAACTACTGCTCCAGAAAAAATTCCTCCAACCATAATTTCAAGGTGTCAAAGATTTAATTTGAAACCATTAAAAATTGATGAGGTTAAAAAAAAGATTTTTGAAATATGTCAAAAAGAAAAAATTGAAATAGAAGAAAAAGCAGTAGAAGAAATATACCATTTTTGTGAAGGTTCTCTAAGAGATGCTATAAGTTTGCTTGAACAAGTTAGTATATTTTCTGAAGGAAAAATAAAGTTTGAAGATATAAGAAATTTACTTGGTTTTCCCGAAAGTGAAAGTATAGAAAATTTATTGAAAAATATAAGAAAGAAAAATTATATAGAATCTATTGGCATTTTCCATAAACTTGTTTCAGAAGGTAAAGACCTTGCTTTGATTCTTGAAGGTATGATTAGAAAATTAAAGGATTTGATAAAAAAGAAACTTGATATTGAGAATGTTGAGTTGGGGGATGATTTTTTAAGGATTTATAAAGATATTGAAATGGAAAAGATATTTGAAGGAATAAATTGGATTATTGAATATAAAGATAGGATTAGAAGAGAAAGAGAACCAATTTTAATGTGCGAAATTTTACTTTTAAAACTGATTCAATTGTGGGGTAAAGAAATAGAAAAAACAGAAGTTTTAGAAGATATTAAAAGAATTTCTGAAAAAGAAACGATTGAAACAATTTTTGATGCTGTTGAAGAAGAAATTGTTGAAGAAAAAAAGGAATATAAGGAATTTGATTGGAATGAGATTTTAAAAGAAATTAAAAAAACAAAACCTACTTTAGAAGCAGCATTAAGAGAGGGAAAACTTGAGAAAATAGAAGGGGAAAATATTTATATTTCTTTTGATAAAAAATTCACTTTCCACAAATCAATAGTTGAAAAGCCCATTAATAAAATGAAAATAGAAAAGATAATTTTTGACTATACCGGGAAAAATTATAAAATAATACCTATTTTAAATAACAATAGCGAATCAATTCTTGAAAATCCAGAGGTTAAAAAAATTATAAAATTTTTCAATGGTGAAATAATTAAAATGGAGGAATAAATGGGTATATTTGATAATTTGAAGCAGTTATCTCAATTAAGGCAGCAAGCCTCCCAATTTCAAAAACTTCTTTCTTCAAAAGTAGTAGAGGTTGCATCAAAAAATAATGAAATAAAACTTAAAATAAATGGGAAAATGGAGATTTTAAATATAGAAATTGACGAGAAAATACTTAAGCCTGAAAATAAAAATTATATTGAAAAACTTATAAAGAAAACATTTGATGAAGCGTATAGAGAAATGGAAAAGATTATTGCTCAAGAAATAAAATCTACTATAGGTTTTCCATTTTAATATGGGAATATATCCAGAAATTATTGAGAAACTAATAGAAAAACTTGAAAAACTTCCAGGAATTGGTCCTAAAAGTGCTGAAAGGATTGTTTATTATTTAATAGGAGAAAAAGATGAAAATGTTATCTCTCTTGGACAGACAATAATTTCTCTTAAAAATCAGGTAAAATTATGTAAAAGATGTTTTAATTTTGCAGAAAAGGAATATTGTAATATATGCTTGGATAATAAGAGAGAAAACATAATATGTGTTGTAGAAGAAGTTAAAGATTTAATTTCAATTGAAAAAACAAATTTTAAAGGTAGGTACCATGTTTTGTGGGGAAGGATTTCTTTGCTTGACAATGTAAAACCAGAGCAATTAAAAATAAAACAACTTATAGAAAGGGTTAAAAATGAAAAAGTTGAAGAAATTATTATAGCAACAAATCCAACAGTTGAAGGAGAAAATACCGCAACTTATATTTCAGAAATATTAAAAAATACAGGAATAAAAATTTCAAAATTAGCAATTGGAGTTCCTATTGGGAGTGAACTTGAATATATAGATAGTCAAACATTAAAAAAGGCAATTGAAGGGAGGAAGGAATTATAAGGATTTTTTATGAAATAACATATATAATTTTTTCCTTTATCGGAAAATATTTTCCTGAAAAAATCTGTTATATTATTTCCTACATTTTGACCCAATTGAGATATTTTTTTACTCCAAATTTAAGAAAAATAATGAAAAAAAATCTTAAAATAATATTTGAATTTAAAGGAAAAAGAAATTTTACTGAGAGGGAACTAGCAAAATATGTGAAAGAAGTCTATATCAATTTTGGTAAATATATGACCGAATTTTTTACAATACCAAAACTAAATTATGAAAAGGTTAAAAAAAAGGTGATAGTTGAAAATATTGAAATACTTGATTCTGCATTAAAAAAAGGGAAAGGAGTCATTGCTTTAACAGCACATATTGGTAATTGGGAACTTGCAGGAGTTATTACTTCCATATTAGGGTATAAAATAAGTGCAGTTGTGATTCCATATATAACACCAAAGATTACAGAAATTTACAAAAGGATAAGAGAAAGTAAAGGTGTGGAAGTAATTTTTACAGGTTCAAATCCAAAGGATTTTATAAAATTTAAAAAAGAAAACAAAATTCTTGCAATACTTGGGGATAGAGTTTTTACTGAAAAAGGAGTGGTTGTTGACTTTATGGGTAAAAAAGCCATTTTTCCAAGAGGTCCAGCAACCCTTGCAGTTAAACTAAAAACAGAATTTATTTCTGGTTTCCTTGTGAGGGAAAATAACAAATATAAACTTTTTTTTGAAAAAATTGAATATCCTCCTGAAAACTTAAACGAAGAGGAAAAAATAGATTTTTTATTAAATCAAAGTGTTAAAATAATAGAAAAAGTGATATTGAAATATCCAACACAGTGGTTGAGTTTCCAAAATATATGGGTTGAATGATATGAAAAGAAAATATAATTTTAAAGACCTTTTGAAAATTATGGAAGAGATAAGAGAAAAATGTCCTTGGGATAAAAAACAAACAAATGAAAGCATTTTGAAATATTTAAAAGAAGAAGTAAAAGAATTTAGTCAGGCACTTAAAAATAAGGATTATAAAGGAATGAAGGAAGAACTTGGAGATATATTATGGCAGGTTATTTTTCATTCTCAAATTTTGAAGGAAAAAAATATATTTACAATAGAAGATGTTATTAATGATTTATGTAGAAAAATGATAAGAAGGCATCCACATGTCTTTGGGAATAAAAAAGTAAAGGATGAAAAGGAAGTAATTGAAAATTGGGAAAAAATAAAGGCAAAAGAAAAAAGAACTTAATATCTTCTGTCTCCTTCAAAAAGATTTATTTTATATGTGAATTCTCTTGTTTCAAGAGGAGAAAGATTTAATGTGAATTTTACACTTACCAAATCATATTTTTCCCATTGAATATTTTTATCAACTTCAATTTTCCAGTATTGATGTGGGAAATTTCTTTTTATCTCTACCTTAACAGGTAAATTTTTGTAATTTGTAATCTTTATCTTATATATTTTTTCCTCTTCCCAGCCAGAAATATTTCCGTCTTTATTAAACATATAATTTTTTGTTTTTGTATCCATTAATTTAATATCTATTTTCAATTCTTTACTTTCTCCAAGATCAAGTTCAACCTTTTCTCCAATTGGAATATATTTTGTCCTGTCTGACCCAATATAAGATAAATTTCCTTCTTTATTTATATATTTAAAAATTTTTATCAACCCATCAGGAAGTGGTTCTTTCCCAAGTTTATGAATCTGGTCATTTGCAAATTTAATAAATCTTCTTACACTTTTTCCATATCTTTCTTCCTCATATTTATAAAAGTACTCAACAGGAATATCTTTTTGTGAAGATGAAAGTAATCTTTTTATCCATTTATTTGGCAAGTTTTCTGTTCCTTCAATTGTATATAGAAAATATTCAGAAACGCCTTCCTTAATAATTTCCTTTCCTTTTGCTTCTGCAAGAAGTATTTTTGCTGCTCTTACCATTTCCGCTTTTTCTTCATAAACCATTGGAGCAGGTGTTATAATTCCAGGAGTTCCATAAGGTGGAAATCTTCTTGCAAGAACCTTTATCATTTCAAGAAGATTTATTTTCCCAACAACAAGGCGAACTGATGCATTCTCATAATCCTCACCACTATTATTTATTACTTTTACATATCCTTTCAATTCCATACTCTTTTCATCACTTGATAAAGTCCCAATATAAAATGCTTCCCAAGAAATTCCAGATGTAAAATATGAAATTTCAAAAGGGATTTTTTTAGATATTTTTGAATCAATTTTCCATATTCCAAGTTCATTAACTCTTGGAGGGAATATTAGTTGAGATATATTTATTGAAGTAATATCCTGTTTTGGTATTAGTTCAAGTGATGTAGGGTCAATAAGTGTATTTGCCCATGAGAACTGTAAACTATTTTCTCCTTTTTTAAGTGTCAAAATCCTTTCATCCCTTACAAGTGTTAAATCAGCAGAATTATAAATTGTTAATTGAACTTTTTCTCTTGAAGGTAAAGTGACAAGGTCAATCTTTGCAAAAAGGTTAAAAATTAACAAAATAAAAAAAATAAATAGTTTCTTCATTTTACTCTCCTTTAAATGGTAGAGTTTCAATTATTTCCCCTTTAATGGGTGATGAAAAATTAACTATTTCTTTTTTTCTTAAATTCCTCCTATGATAATGAAACTCAACAACCTCTTTGCTTTTTGGTTTTAAATCAATCACAAATTTAATATTATTTGAATCAATTTTTTCATATTTATGGGTACTTTCTTCCATATCCCATTCATCAGGTATATTCTCAAGTATTTCTATTTTTGCTGGTCTATCTCTAAAATTTTCAATTTCAATCCTAATAACTTCATCTGTATCATAAAGTACTATATTTCCCAAATTATTTTTCCTCACATTTATTCTTGTTTCTTTCATTTTTTTCTGCTTTACAATTATATCTCTGCTATCTCCAAAATAAAGACGGAAACTCTCTCCAATAGGTGTATATTTCAGATTATCCTCTCCAAGAAAAATAGAACTATTTGATTTATCAATTTGAAACATTCTTGTTTTTCCAGTAAGTAAAGGAAATTCACCAAGACCACTTTCTTTTAAATTTTTTATTTCAAAATATACAGGAATCCCTACATTTTCTTTTACTCTTTCTGGGTCCCATATCATCTTTGAAGCATCAAAAACAAATATTTTTTCAAATTTAATTCCGTCTTTCTGATAAATTAATATCTGTTTTGTTTCCTCATTTTTTGTTGATGTTTCAAATGTTTTTCCAAATTCAGGAGTAAAAATTCCTTTTTCAAAATCTTCACCAGAGAAATTTCTTATTATAAGGTAGGATGAAAAATTGATGTTTTCTTCATTTTTATCAACAACTATTTTATAAGTGTAAATACAGTCAATATTTGAGAGTAAATATGATATTCTTATTTTTTCTTCTCCTCCTTCAGGACTATATATTTCCCAAACAAGAGAATTCCCCTCTGGCGGATAACTTAAATTTATCAATTTTAATTTATCGGGATTTGTAATAAAAGTAAGAGTTATTGAGTCCTGGTCAATGTTTACACCTTTCCATGAAAAATCTACCTGATTTATACCTTTCTGCAAAGTCAAAGTTCTTTCCTCTTCAACAAAAGCAGTATTTGGAGCATCAAACCTTATATATGAAATTTCTCTTTCAGGAAGAGCAACAAGTTTAGTTCTTGCAATAGATAAGGAAAAAATTGAGAGTAAAAAAATAAAAACTTTTTTCATTTTTTTCTCCTTTAAAATCTTGTTATCACTGTGTATTTTACTGTTTCTTCTCCATTGCCTTTAACTTTTACTGGAAATTTTATTGTATATGCATCTTCTTTTATATAATCATGTGTTTTTTCAGTTATTTCCCATGTTCCATATAAATGTTCAATAACTTCAACTACTACATCCTTTTTCTTAAAATTTTTAATCTTTATTTCATAAGTATCCTTATAAACCTGTTGACTTATTCTTTCATGTGCAACAATCTTCCTTTCTCCTTTAATATCAAAAACATTGCCAAGTGAGAGTTTAACTTTTTCTCCTATTGGTGTATGTGGAATTCTGTTTTCTCCAATAAAAATACTTTGATTTTTTTCATTTTTAAATATTCTTATTTTTCCTGCAGGAAGTACTTCTTCGTCATTTTTAAATTCAATATAAATTTCAACTTTATCATTATACCCAAGATTTCTCCAATTTTCATAATGGTAATATCTTGTGAGTGCTCCATCATATACATATTTTTTCTCTACCTTTATATCATTTTTATTATAGAAATTTATCTGTTTTATTTCACCATCCTTAATGTCTGCTTTTCCTTTAAGTGTATATCTATGATATTCAAAAACAGGACTTTCCTCAAAAGAAGGAGGGCCTTCTGCTACTTT